>CAZICR010000006.1:7773-19844 GCA_964537795.1 uncultured Cellvibrionaceae bacterium
AAATCAAATCTCTGAAATTGTGATTACACCTGATGAGCGTCGTCGATTGTCAGGTGATGCTTTCCCATTAAGCCAGTTTCTGGATTGCAAATTGATGGGCGTGCCCTCGGTTTACGCGCAAAGCTTTTATGAGCGCGAGATGGGAATTATTGATGTCAGCCTGTTACAGCCGGGGTGGATGTTGTATTCCGATGGGTTTAACTTTTCACGTAGTTCTCTTATAGCCAAACGTCTGTTTGATATTTTACTGGCCAGTCTATTTTTACTATTGTTGTGGCCATTTATGTTGTTGACTGCTATCGCGGTTAAACTCGAAAGTAGAGGGCCGGCGCTTTATCATCAGGTCAGGGTAGGATTACACGGGAAAACTTTTCGTATTTACAAGTTCCGTAGCATGCGTCAGGACGCGGAAAAAAATGGCGCTGTCTGGGCACAAAAAAATGACAATCGTGTAACGCGTGTGGGGGCTTTTATTCGTAATACGCGTTTGGATGAATTGCCACAAATCTATAATGTGTTAGTGGGACAAATGAGTTTTGTGGGGCCGCGACCTGAACGTCCAGAGTTTGTGAAAAGCCTGTCAGAACAAATTCCCTATTACGATATGCGTCATAAAGTAAAACCGGGTTTAATGGGATGGGCGCAATTAAAATATCCTTATGGTGCATCGGTTGAAGACGCAAAAAATAAACTGCAATACGATCTCTATTACACAAAAAACCACAGTTTCATGATGGATGTATTAATCATGGTACAAACTGTGGAGATTATTCTTTTAGGCAAAGGCGTACATTAAAAAAACGGAGTGAATTATGAAAATTGTTTTATCTTTATTGATTGGCGTTCTGGCATTGGTGTGTATCAGTTGTTCCGGTGCCAAAAAAGAAAAAATGCCGCCTGTGGTTGAATCAGCGGTCACTCCTGGCGATTACCGCATTGGCGTGGATGATGACCTGGATGTTAATGTATGGCGAAATCCTGAACTTAGTATGAAGTTGCGTGTGCGTCCGGACGGAAAAATTTCCATGCCGTTGGTTGGGGATATCCCCGCTGCGGACATGACCAGCACAGAGCTGGCGCAAGAGATCGGCAAACGTTTATCCAATTATGTTAAAAACCCGCAGGTGACAGTGATAGTGGCGAATCCAAGCAGCTCGGATTTTTTGCGCCGCGTACGTGTTACTGGCGCGGTTAAAAATCCACAATCCATTGCGTATCGTGATGGCATGACAGTGTTGGATTTGGTGTTGCTTGCAGGGGGATTAAATGATTTTGCTTCAGGAAATCGTGCGACCCTTTATAGAAAAATTGATGGCGCCACCAGAGCTTATCCTGTCAAGCTGGATGATTTAATCAACGATGGTGATGTTGATACCAATTACACATTGCAACCCTCTGACATTGTCAGTGTGCCTGAAAGACGTTTTTAATATTGTAGTTTTGAGTTAATTACCAGAGAAAGTTCATGGACAAAGTCTATCTTCGAGAGTTGTTTGACGCATTTAAAGCGGAATTAATTCGATTTCGTTTTTTTGTGGTTGTGGTTTTCATCGCCATTGCATTTATGATTTTGGCAGTTGGTTTTATGTGGCCCAAAAACTATACCACCAGTGCTGTGCTCTATGCGGACGATACCAACATTATTGGGCCACTGCTAAAGGGCAATGCGGAAGTTACTCAAATCGATAGATCGGAAAAGGCGAGTGAAATTATTTATACCAAGCCGATCATGTTGTCGGTTGGCATGCGATCAGGATTAATAAAAGAGGAAATGACGGAAGCCGAACAGTTGCGAGTAGTGGATTTTATTCGCGGCCGAATTCGAATCGAAAGAGAGCGTAGTAACGATTACTTTCGTTTGTCGTTCACCGCCAATAATCCTGATGTTTCTTTTGAAGTATTAAATGCGATGGTTGCGGCGTTTATTGAAAATGCTGCGCGTAAAAAACGCGATGAAAGTATGAGTGCATATACGTTCATCGATTCCCAGGTGCAAATCTATAAAAGGCGTTTGGAAAGCGCAGAAGAAAAATTAAAGGAATTCAAAGCGCAAAATACTGATGGCACAGAAGAACAGGTGAATTCGCGACTGGCAGGTTTGCGTCAGGATATTGAAACGCTGAAAATCAATCTGGAAGAGACGCAAGCTCGCATCAACTCCATTACCCAGCAATTGGGAACGGAGGGGCAATATTTACAGGCAAAAGGTCAAGCTGACGAGTTGCGACAAAAGCGACAGATGCTGATGACGCAATTAGAACAGTTGCAGTTGAGTTATCAGGACAGTTACCCCGATATTGTTTCGTTAAAATCCCAAATCGCCGAGGTTGATCTGTCGATTCAAAAAATGCAGGAAACCGGTACTATTTTTGGTAGTGGTGAGAAAATTGAAAATCCGCTTTATGAAGAATTGCGGAAACAGCTTTCAGAATCTGATGTGGAATTAAGAACTCAAAAGCGTCGCATGCAGTCGTTAATGAATCTTCAATCAGAAGAACTGGAAAGGCAGGAGCGCATAGCGGAAAGGCAAGCAAAATTGTCCGAGTTAACCCGTGACAATGATGTAACTCGCAAAGTCTATGATGAAATGCTGCAGAAGAAAGAAGCCGCACGCGTGTCTATGACTCTGGATCAAGAGGGTCAAGGGGTGACTTACCGAGTGCAAGAATCGCCATCATTTCCGCTGCGACCTGCGGGTTTGCGATTTATTCATTTTGTGTTACTTGGACCGATACTGGCATTTTTGGCACCCATAGGTTTGCTGATTGCTTACATACTGGTTGATCCACATTTGCGCTCTGCAAGAATTTTGCAGAAACAATTACCGGAGGATGTCAATATGATTGGTGTAATTCCTCATTATGATTCGCCCATAGTACAGAGGTTGTTGCGCAAAGACGCGTTGATGCTTTTGGCTGTGGCCGGTTTCGGTATGACAATTTATGTGGCTTCCGCTGCCTTCTGGCAGATTACCAATAGCTAACTCAAGGTTTTATCATGAACAAAAAGCCCAGAGACAAGAAAAAGCTTATGTCCTTAGTTGACGAGTTTAATGACCTGGTTGAATCATCTGATCAGCTGGTTAAGGATGCGGTAATGGAACACAAAAAGCATGAGCAGATAAAAAATATTCCTTCGCCAACATTATGGTCCCACGAAGAGCTTTACGATAAAAAAATTATTTTTGCTGGAATGCGGCAGCGTAATTTATTAAATGCCTTTCGTGAAGTCAGAATTGGTCTGTTACAAAAAAGCAAAACGGATAACATGGTGGTATTGGTGACTTCGGTTGCGCGAACAGGATCTTCCAGTGCATTCTCGTTTAATCTGGCGGCCACTTTTGCGCTGGATCATTACAAAACAGCCTTGTATGTTGATTGTAATCCTTACGAATCTGACATAGAAAAATATGTTGTAGGCAATATTCAACATGGCCTAACGCAATATCTCTCGGATAATGCAATTCCGCTGGAAGATATTATTTACCCATCCGGTATTGAACGTTTACGTATTATCCCTTCCGGGCAAGGTAGTGAATCGGCTGCCGAAATTTTTAATTCAAAAAAAATGCAAGCATTTATTAATGAAATCAAGTCGCGTTATCCGGATAGATTTATTGTGTTGGATGCGCCCTCTGTACAACAATCAACAGAAGCCAGAATTTTATCTAAATTTTGTGATTACACCTTGCTGGTCGTTCCCTTCGGTAAAGCGGTTACTGATGAGGTTCTTGCTGCGGTAGATGTTGTCGGTAAGGAGAAATTCGCAGGCTTGGTGTTCGCAAGTTAGTATTTTGCAGTTTTCAATAGTATTGAATGAAATAAAGTCAGAACGCTGGCAGGAAATGTGTTTATGCAATCAACAATAAAATTCACAATACCTCTGGCTTTTTGTTTGTCGCCTTTGGGTTATGCAAACAATTTTTCTATGGATTTATCTGCAGCCTTGGGTGAATCTGATAATGCACTTAAAACGTCTGAAAATGAAATAAGTGAAAAACAAAATCGTTATGCGGCCTCAATAAGAGGCGATTGGCTTAATGAATGGCTTGCTGCCAATGTGCAATATGGTGCAACCAGGGAAACTTTTGCTGATGATTCGCAACAGGGTGAAGGCTATCTACAGGGCGATTCACAGATTAAATTAGGTAATGCTCAAAGTATTTTGAATTTGGATTTGCGACATTCACGCAGAACTCTGCTACAAGATATTTCCGATGCGCCTACCACTTCGAATCAGGAAGAAAGAGAAATAGTGTCGGCTATGCCCAGTGCACATTTTAAAATCAATGGAAGTGATGAGCTGGTTGTATTTTCTGATTTTTCCCGCACGCGTTATTTGGAAAGTGAAACCCGGGATGCAGATCGAAATACTTATGGTCTGGAGTATGCACACGGCTTTTCTGCGGTAGACAGCATAAAGTTGAATGCGAAAAAAGTTGAATCGGAATTTTTATATTTCCCTCAGGCAAATTACGACTTGCATGCTGCATCAGTGGTATATCAAGTCAGTTTGCGACAGCTATCTTATTCCATTGGGGCGGGGAGTAACCGGACTGAGATGGAAACGGCAGATACAGAATCTGTTCCTCATTATGAAGCTTCATTGAGTTATAAATCCGGTGCAAATCTGTTTCGCATTTATATGGATCAATCCATGACTGACAGCTCGCTTGGTCAGGGTTTGGATTTTGCTGTTTCCGAGCTTCCCGGTGTGGATACTGCCGCTACCGATATTGGTTTGATCAAACGCAGATCAGGCGGTATAGATTTTAGTACTACTGCTGCATGTGCACGTTGCGATCTGGCATTGGCGATTACGCATACAAAAGATATGTATATAGATTCCGATTCTGAATCTACCCAAAAAGGAGCGTCTATTAATTTTCGATATGCGTTTTCTCCGCAAACACTACTGCTGTTGACGCATAGTCTTTCTGATCAGGAGCCTTTGTCAGGGCAGTTAGTTGATCAGTATCGTCAATCCTTGAGTCGCATCTCGTTCCAATACAAATTCATGTTGGACTTACGTCTTGAAATTTTTACAGAAAAAGAAGAACGATCATCTGATTCCCAGTTGCAGGATTACACTGAAAACTTTACAGGCTTGGCACTTGCCTATCATTTTGAGTAACTACTTTGATTAAAACCACCTTTTTGGCGCTGACGATTTTATTTTGCTTCGTGATTTCCTCTTGTGATAACAGGCAGGATAATGTCAATGAAGCTAGTCAATATTTGAAATCTGCAGAGCAGCTTTTTAACCAAGGGCAGTTGCGTGCAGCTTTGGTACAAGCAAAGAATGTTATTCAAATGTCTCCTGATTCGGCACAGGGTTATTTGCAACTTGCGCGTATATACAATCGGATTGGTTACTACTCGGAAGTAGAGAAATTGATAGGCAATAAAACAGCCTTGATGCCAGAGTTGAGTTATGAGTTGGCTTATGCTTATTTCCAACGAAAAAAATATCGATCAGCTTTGGATACCTTAACTATCTCAAGCGCTGAACAAGATCAGCCATTCAGATTATTAAAGTCGCAATGTCATTTATATTTGGGTGAAACGGCCGAATACGAAATGGAAATTCGTAAAATAGCAGCAGTTTCAAATGATGATGGCTATTTATCTTTTGCAAAGGCCAAATCTGCGCAATTGAATGCTGATTGGATAAATTCGGAAAAACTTTTTTCTTCAATTTCATCCAGTTCTGGATTGTACATAGAGTCCCTTGTCAATCTGGCCGATGTCTATACGCATCAATCCAAATTTGATGCCGCTGAAAAATCGCTGACAACTGCGCTGTCATCCAGTTTGAATGCAGATACTTTGACAGTGGAAAAAGCGAATATTTTAAGTCGATTGGTGCAAATTTTGGTTCAACAGGGTAGATCTGGTGAGGCATATACTTATCAAACTATTTTGGCCGCAGCCAACCCGCAATTGGATGCGATGAAAAGTCGCTTCGACGAAGCGGTTGCACTTTATGCTGAAGGTGAAATCGAAAGGTCTCAGATCTTGTTGACTGAGTTGCATCGCAGTTATCCAAACAATTCCAATGTCACTACTTTGTTAGGGGTGATTGCATTTCAGCAAGGGCGCGATCAGGAGGCTGAGGAGCTTTTTGCTAAAGTCATAGACCCTGAAACTGCAACACCCGGTTTAATTCAAGCGAGCAGTTTGTTGAAAGCCCGCAACAACAAAATAGATGAGGCGATTGAGTTATTGAAATCTGCAATCAATGCGCAACCTGAAAATGCACAGCTGTTAGCCACCTATGGGTTGACTCTTTTGCAAAAAGATCCTGCGGATAAAAATGGCGCTATGGCTTTGGAGAAAAGTATCGCGATGGATCCTGCGCAACAAAGATTGAGATTGGCATTAGCCGAACGGCATTATCGTCTTGGTGAAACAGTGCAGGGCTTGGCGCAGTTGGAGACTGCATTTAAAAATGCTCCATTGGATAGAATTATCGAGCAAACCTATTTTACTCAGTTGGCTCGCAATCAGGATGAAAGTAAGGTACTAAGCTCTATAGCAGAGTTGAAAAATAAATATCCGCATGAATACCAAGTGTCATTGATTGAGTCCTGGTGGATGATCAAACAGGGGCAATATCCTGCGGCAGAAAAATTGTTGACTGCCAAATTTTCCAGTCTGACGCCAGCGCAAAAAATGGATTCTTTACTGCTTCTTTCTGACTTATACCTTAAGCAGAACAAAAATGACTCTGCAAGAAAGATGCTAGAGGATTATTTGCGCCTATCACCTGAGGCAATGCAAATTTATCTCCGTTGGTTTGATTTGTTGGAAAAGAATACAGTCCAGTCGGCAAAAGATTTTTTAAAAGAATTGCAGGGTGCGGACGAGACATTGTGGCAGCCACACTTTTATACTGCATTATTAAATGCGCGTAGTCATCAATGGTCTGAAGTTGAAAGTTCGCTGGATTTTGTTTTGCAGAAAACCTCTGATCCTGAGATCAAGCGAAAAATAATTTCCATTTATAATAATTACGGTTTCCAACTCTTTCAATCAGGTAATTTGGCGGAAGCGCAAAAAATATTTATTAAATCTTTAGGCTTGGAGCCGAATGATCGAACCGCGCTTTACTATTATGTGCATATTGCACTGAAAAGTGGACAGGTTGCTCAAGTAAAAACTTTATTGCAATCTCCCGAAGCTGAAAAAAAATCAGCGATACATTTGTTTTTAACCGGTTTGATTGAAGAAAAAGAACAGAAATCAGAGGAAGCTTTGCTGCATTTTCAAGAGGCGTGGAAAATGGATGCGTTTGAGCTTTACGCGGAAAAACTCTACGAAATCTATCAAGCAACTAAAGATTATTCATCATTAAACAGATTGATTGAAGAATGGAATCAGCGCGCCCCTGAAAATCCCAAAGCGCTTCTATTGAAAGCTATGCAGCAACAAGAACAAGCCAAATTCGCTGAGGCTATAACGTCCTATGAAAAGTTACTTGTATTGCAACCTAATCATCTGGTTTCTATGAATAATCTTGCCTGGTTATACACTGATGTAAACCCGGTCAGAGCGGAAGAGCTTGCAGCTGCGGCATATAAAATGGCACCTGATTCAGTTGATATAATCGACACCTATGCTGCTGTGTTGTTGAAAAACAACCAGTTTACAGAGGCAGATGAGGTTTTGCGGCAAGCAATTAATCTTCATCCTGATAATAAAATGCTTCAGGAAAGAATGGAGATATTAAACAAAAATAAAAAATAAAATATTTTATTTTCCGATCTAGGGAATATTTTTAATCAAAATCGGTCCGATAACTTTGGTTAACCATACCGGCATTAATTTCCATAGGGCAATAAATATTTTATATTTGGGATTGTTGGGGTTTATTTCGGGTAATGCCTGGCCTTCGGGCATTATGTAGTACCAGTAGTGTTGTCGGGGTAAGGCGCCCCATTGTTTTTTGAATTTGTAAGTGCCTGCATCAATAGTCGATCTGCCGAAATCGAAAAATTCAAATTGGTTTTCTATCGCAAATTTTAAAATGTTGCGATACATCCACATGTTCATGTTTTGTTTGTTTGCTTCTGCAATGGTGGATGCCCAAGGGATTTCCAGCGTGTTGCGATTGCCGATCAAAAATGCGGCGGATAGGGGCTTATTTTTTTGTCTGACGACCAGCACTGTAGCGTTAATATTGGGTTCATTTAATATCGCGAGGAAAAACTTTTTGGGGTATACGGGTGTACCTAAATCGCGCATGTTTCGTGCGAAGACTTGATAAAAATCATCCAGTAACTCCACTTTGCCTATCTTGAGTTCCGGTGAATATTCTTCGGCTTTTTTATATTGGGATCGTAATTTTGCGCCCAGATCTTTTTCAAGAGTATCGTTGGACTCGGGGAGCTTTAAAATCATGGATGCTTTTTTTGCTGTATAAACAGGGTAAAGGTCGGCCTGAATGCTGCGAATTTCAATGTGTGATAAATTAAATTGATCCAATAAGGTTTTGCTGTGATTAATCAATGCCCGACTAATATTTTTGTAAGCAGTGATAGGGCCGCCGTAATTGATGTAAGGAATGGAAACTGCAAAACGACCGAATAACTTGCTTGAAAAAAGTGTTAAGGGTAACCCACCAATAATATCGTTCGATGTATTGTGTGCGATTAATACCAGATGCTCATGACCAAATGCTTTTTGGATAAGGGCAGGCCAGGCTAGTTGATGATAGGGGGTGTGCGCTTGGTGGTTGAGAAAATCAGCCCAATCCTGCAATTGATGCCGATCGGCAATGACGATTGAAAAATCGCCCTCGAAAATCAATTCCGGTTCTAAAAAATCAAATGCTTTTTTTTCTGGCTCTTTAGTGATGGAGTCTGAATTTTCAGGTTGGTTTTCTCTTTTAATGGCGGCTTCTGTTTCATCAATCAGCAAGGAAATTGCTTGCATTTGTTGCAGCAATAATTTGTGCGCTTCACTGCCTTTTTCGACGTCTTTGAATTGCTTTGCGATTTCACCTTTTTTATTCTTTTGCGATTTTAGCCGTGCGGTGAGATGGGACACTTGTGTTGTAGACATGAATCTCTGACTTGTTAGTTCGTTTTGGAGCGAAGATATTCAACCCAGGATGAGTATCGAATAAATTGGTCAAGGCTGGATGGAAAACTGTGTCGCTGGATATTAAACAAATCCTGCTTGATATTGGTTAAAGTTGTATTTCCTGCTTTGGCGCTAACGGCAGCCATAAAGTTTGCATTATTCACGAGTGAAGAATGCTCAGGTGAATAATCCCTGTCAGTACCGGAGGAGTAGCAAAATACCTTTGAAGCTTGAGGGATTTCTGCGAGCAGACGATCTCTTGATGCAATGAGTTCCTGATTAATTCGCTCTTCGTTCAAGCTGTTGAAAACTTTGTGACTTTTACCATGAGTACCTACATTTAAGCCCAAAGATTGATAATGCCTCAAGCTATCCCAATCTGCGGGTGCAAATTCTGCGGGCGCCAAATCAGGCAAGGAAACGGTCAATGTCGCTTGCAGAAACGCCAAGAAATCATCCTGAATTGCATCAGGTAAATGTTTTGCAAATGCGGTTATCTTTCGGCGACTGACAATACGCGCTTCTTGATGCCTGAAATCCAATGAAAAGTGTTGATCATTGTAGGTGAAGTCTACTGAAGGCACCGGCGTCATTTGGCAGAGATAAATAATTTTTGCATCCCAAGGCCAGTCAATATTATCGGAGAAATCGCTCAGTACAAAAATAGTGGGTTTGGCATTGTATTTCAGGAATATGGGGGTTAATTCAGTTAATTGATCAAGATAACCATCATCCATAGTAAAGCAGAGTGTTGGCCTCGTAGGTTCTTCTCCGTTTAGTGCCATTTGTACAATTTCGTCAATACTCGAAAACTGAAAATTATTTTTTTGTGCGTACTTAAGGCACTCTTCCAGAAGTTCGGGATTGGTTCCATTGAAGATTTTATCTTTTGGGGTGGGTCTATGCAGCATATAGACAGTAACATAGTGCCCCACAAGACTTAATGCCACTGCATTAAGAGGAGGTATTGCCAATAAACGCGCGATCAGCTTGTCCATGTTTGTCCTCAAGAATCTGTTACATCATACCCGAGAGTCTTGCGCCAAAATCACGCGGTGTTCTGCTGACTTGCTCGTGCAAACCGATTCTTTTTAATTCGTGTAAAGAAAAATTATTATTAGACACTATACCTTTTTGTGTAGTCACCGCTGCAGCATAAGTGGATTTCACTAACGCCAAGGCAGCTTGATTGTAATCACCATTGGGGAAGCAAAACAAGTCAATTTTTTGGTTTAATTGATTTTCTAGAATGGCTTTGCTGGAGTTGATTTCGTGTTGCAGCTCGGCTGCCGTTAAGCGATCAGTGAGCCTTTTGTGATTACAAGTATGCGAACCTATATCAATCAATCCTGATTGTTGCATCAATTTGAGTTCATCCCAGTTCATCAAGGCTCTTGGCATATCGCCGAGTATATTATTTCCCAGATTGACTTCTTCCAGAGCGGTAAAAATTTCCTTATCTGAAAATTGCTTGAGCTTTAGAATGCAGGATGCCGCAAATTCTCGGTTAATTACTGGATTTTTGTCAGTAATGGATTTGCCAAACAAAGGATGAGTTTGCAAGGCGCCCAATCGACCATTAAACAGCAACCATAAGATAATATTTGGCCAAAATTGAAAGTCGGTGCCAATTTTTTCTGCAACAGCAAACAAAGTGGCAGGAACAGCATGTTGCTTGAGTATAGGTAGTGCAAATTGGAAATTGTCCAGCCAGCCATCATCAAATGTAATCACACAGGCTTTGCGAGGTAACTGGGTAGTTGTTTGTTTGAGTTGAACCCAATCCTTTAAAGAAAGTATCTCGAAAAATTTCTTTGCTTCACGCAAATGCATATCAAAAGTTTCCGGGGTGACAACCATTCCCGGTTCTTCTGCTGCGAATCTCGGGTCATCTGCAGGTAAGATCCGATGATACATCAGCACCCATAAATGGGGTTGGGTAAGTGCCCGATGATGCAGACCATATCGTGATGCAATGCTGGTCGCTGTTGATTTCAATAGTCGTTTAACGGGGTTCATGATTCACTTGCCCAGAAATGCACTGATGTATTTTTTTAATTCATAAACGGCAGGTTTTAGATCGGATAATCTATCTATTTCGTGTCGTGAATTAAATAAGTCCGGTGTCAGGAACCATAGCAGACGTTTGACCTTGGCACCAATAGAGGCCGACGATTTGAAATAAAGATAAAGGCTATCGACATCACCCAATAACCAGCGAAGTCTCTGACCTTTTTTGTATTCTGAGGGCAGTGTGTGTTCAATTCCGAGGCTTTGCGCTACCAATAACCAGGGAAAATCGATTCCGGAATCTATTGAGAGTTGTAATGACCCCCAAAAGCGGGTGTTAATTTCCATTAAATAGGCATTTCCTTTTTCATCTATCCGAAATTCCACCATGGCTACGCCATGCCAGCCCACTTCGGTTAGGAGTTTTTCTGCGGTATTACGAAGTGTTGGATCGACGTCTTGGCTTTCGCAATAAACACTGACACCACCCTGCGGCGGTTTTTCCCGCAATCGTTTATGCGCAAAAAAAGTGACCGCTCGCCCGCGGTTATAAAGGCAAAACACGCCTGCTCCATGACCTGGAATAAACTCCTGTAACATAAAACCACTAAAGTTCAGGTAGGTATTTTTTTCGAGGTAATGTTGTAAATCAGATGGACTGCGAATTATGCCAACGCATGTGTTGATCCACTGATTGTCTTTAAATAAGCGCGATTGAAAGGGTTTCACCACGCAGGGGTAATTAATTGTATTGAGATCCAGTTCGGATAATTGATTGAAGTGCTGTGAGGCTGGGCAATGCAAGCCAAGCTTCTGTGCCAGTTTGACCAGACTACCTTTATCGGCCAGCTGCATCACTTGTGTATATTCAGGAAATGGCGTGGGTACCGATAGTAAATGTTGTTTGTTCAGCAAAATCAACTGGCTGGTAATTTCAGTTACGGGTAATACCAAATCAAACTTGAATCGGGATTG
>CAZICR010000007.1:0-19462 GCA_964537795.1 uncultured Cellvibrionaceae bacterium
GTCGTTGGTCACTTATACAATTAAAGTGGATGGCAAAGTTATTGATACCACTTTTCAGGTGATTTCAATTGATGCCTGGGTCGCTGTTAATAAAGTGCCAAAAGCTAAAATTGTATTATTTGATGGAAGTGCTGCCGAGAGTAATTTTGAAATCAGCAGCAGTAAAGTATTTATTCCGGGTAATAGAGTAGAGATAAGTGCCGGTTACAGCCAGAAAGAAAAAATTATCTTTTCCGGTGTTATTGTTAAGCAGGGAATTGAAATTAGTCGTGATCAAGGTTCAATGTTGGTCGTTGATGTCGTTGATGAGTCGATTAAGATGACTCTGGAAAGAAAAAATGCTTACTACGAAAAAATAAAAGATAGCGATTTAATTGGAAAATTAATCAGTGCTAACGGCCTCAAAAAAGATGTTGCTGCGACGAATAATGTTCAGCCGGAAATCATTCAGTATTACACCAGTGATTGGGATCTAATGGTCACTCGTGCCGAGCTCAACAGTCTTTTAGTTATTGTCGATAAGGGTAAGGTGTCGGTAAAAAAACCGGATACTCAACAAGCGCCAGTTTTAGTTGTCAAGTACGGCGAATCCATTTTGGATCTGCAGTTGGAAATGGATGCCGCCACGCAATATTCAAAATCTGCAATAAAAAGTTATACCTGGGATATTGACCAACAAAAAGTTATCGAGGCCAGTCCTGGTGTCGTCAGTGTCAAAGAGCAAGGCAATATATCCAGCGCTACATTGGCTGAAGTCTTTAAAGTTAAAAACTTCACCCAACAAACAGGTGGATTAATAAATAAAGCATCATTGACTGATTGGTCATCCGCAGAATTACTGCGTTCTATGCTCGCCAAAATTCGCGGCACAGTATTGTTTCAGGGCAGCGCTTTGGCTGAGACGGGAAAGACAATTGAATTGGCAGGATTGGGGCAGCGTTTTAATGGAGTCGCTTTTATCAGCGGTGTACATCAGAGTATTTACAGTGGTAAATGGTTAACCCGAGTCGAAGTGGGGTTGTCTTCCCAGTGGTTTGCTGCAGTCGCCCCCAATATTGCAGCGCCAGGAGCATCAGGACAATTGCCTCCCGTTAGGGGTTTGCAAACTGGTATTGTTAAAAAAGTTGCTGCCGATCCCGGCGGCGAATTTCGGGTATTCGTGACTATTCCACTATTGAAAGAAGATAGCAAAGGAATGTGGGTTCGACTCGGATCTTTTTATGCTTCAAATAAAACAGGTGCATTATTTTATCCCGAAATTAATGATGAAGTTGTTATTGGTTTTATGAATGAAGATCCTCGTTATGGCGTAATTCTAGGAAGTTTATACAGCAAAAAGAATGTTCCACCCTATCCGATCGACGAAAAAAATTCTAAAAAAGCGATTAAAACAAAAGCTGGCTTGGAGATTGCGTTTGATGACAAAGACAAAATTATCGAATTGAATACGCCAGCAAAACAACAAATAAAAATTGACGATAAAGATAAAAGTATTTCTATCACTGATAGCAATAACAACAAAATTTTTTTATCGAAAGCTGGCATAAGTTTCGAAAGTGCATCGAATATCAAACTCAGTGCCAAGGGTGATATTACGCTTGAAGCGAAGGCCAATCTGAAATTAAACGCAAAAGCCAAGGCCAGTATGACCGGGTTGCAAGTTGATCATCAGGCGCAAACAAAATTTTCTGCTAAAGGAAATGCAGCGGCTGAAGTGACTGCTTCGGGAATACTAACCCTGAAGGGAGCTCTGGTAAAAATAAATTAATAGCGAAAAAAACTACTCGATAGATATTTTATGGAGATTGAAAATGCCACCTGCTGCACGATTGACAGATTTTCACCAGTGCCCGATGAGCACCCCGGTTGGTCCTGTGGCCATTCCACATGTCGGTGGCCCGATAATAGGGCCGGGTGTGCCAACAGTGTTAATTGGCAATATACCTGCTGCCAAAGTAGGTGATATGGCGATGTGTGTTGGGCCGCCTGATGCAATTATTAAAGGGTCAGCGACTGTCAAAATTATGGGTATGCCAGCTGCGCGCATGGGAGATAAAACAGCACATGGCGGCACAATTTTAACTGGGCTCCCTACAGTAATTATTGGAGGCTGAAAGAATGATAAATCAAAAGGAAGGAGCTCCGGGGCTTGATTTTATTGGCAGGGGGTGGGGCTTCCCTCCAACATTTACTCGTCTCGATAACAGCGTAGAAATGGTGGTGGGCGAAACAGATATCAGAGAGAGTTTACTCATTTTATTTGAGACAGAACTGGGTTCTCGAATTATGTTGCCTGGATATGGTTGCGATTTGTGGCCAAGAGTTTTTCAAAACACTACCACTACGTTTAAGAGCGAGTTAAAAGATTATATTTACACTGCAATTGTGAACTGGGAAACACGTATTAGTGTTGATGACATCCTCGTTAAGGATGATGAGCATATACAGGGATTAGTATTGATTTCTGTCGCCTATACCATTCGTTACACCAATACTCGTGGTAATCTGGTTTATCCTTTTTATCTCGGCGAAGGTACTCTTCCGGAAGCGCCGGTTTAATTCATGAATATGCCTGGCGGAAAATTTAAAATTAATCCCGTTAGTAATCAATATAATCGTTGGTTGCGTGCGTTGGATGCGGATTACGCCAATGTAGATGATAGATCTTTTAATCAAATGCTGGATTTCTCTGTTAAATTTGGCAGCTTGATTAATTTTTATAATCTTGAAGATCAAATTGAAGGCGACTGGGTCGATTTTTTTCAAGCCGATTCGAGCATGGTAATTGCCTCCATTGATGCGGCAAATATTGTTAATATTGAACACGACTTTCAGTGCTTGAACCGAAAGCTTATCTCCGCACAAACTGTTCAGGAGAAATTCGATTGCTTGCGCGATGCGGTTATTTTTATTGTTAATCTGGCGAATCAGTTTAATACGTGGAATCTTTCGCTGGACAAGCTCAACGATTTTCCAGCATCCGAAATTTTGCGCGCTGATTTGAAAAGGCGGATACAAAATACGCTTTCTATACAGCTAAATAAACTGAAATCCTATGCAGAAGCTGCAGAGCAGAAGGAAGTTCTGAATCAATCATTGGGGGTTGATTTTGGCCACTTTCCACAAGTGTGGAGCCTCAGTAAATCACATCCTGATGCGAGCATTTACTCAGGCGGCAGCATCACTCAAAAAATAGAAAATGCCCTGGCTTCATTGACGTCGATACTGGATGCCTTTATTCATGGTCTTGGTGATTTACAACACTTAATTCGTTTTAATATGCCAGACTCCGGCTCTTTTTCACGGCACCGCCCGCAAGTTGCGTTATACATGGCTTTTGTAGAACTTTATCGCAATGCGCAGAATACAATTAATACTTTTTCTGAGCGTTATATAAAGTTCTATTACGAAGATGTACTTAAAGGGCGGCAATTGGCGGCCAAACCTGACAAGGTATATTTGAATTTTGTTTTGCAGGCAGATGAAGATGTGTATGACGCATCAGTTCCTGCTGGGACATTATTCACCGCTGGCCAGAATATTAATGGCCATGACATTGTTTATAGTGCGGATAAAAATCTATTAGTGACAGCAGCAAATATTGCTGAATTGAAATCTCTTCGAGTAGAAAAAGCGGCGCTTGTTCAGCAAGAGAAACAGGCTGATTCCAGGGTTGTGCAAGGTATATTCTCCAGTGAAATTATTCTTGATGAAAAAACCAAGCAAAGTTCAATGGCTTGGCCGACCTTCGGTAGTAATCAACAGGACAAATTAACTAAGCTTGCCGTGCTTGGTTTTGCAATTTCCTCGCCCTATTTATTGCTGACCGGTGGCGAGCGATTTGTTACGCTGGAATTGAAATATAGTCAGGAATATTTCGATGAAATTTTGTTTCCCCTGTTAAAAGAAATACAACAGATTACAGGTCTTAGTGAAGCATACATCTTTCACACACTATTGCTCGACGCTTTTACAATTTACGCCTCATCATCATCCGGCTGGTTCGAAATTCAGCATTATTGCATCAATTTTTTATGCAAAGAAGATAAAGCGTTCGCTGATTTATCGATGCAGGATATTCATTGTGGGATTGGAGATGTCAGGGATCTGCAGATTTTTAAAGAATTGTCGTTTAATGTTTGCTTCAGGCTCCCTGCGTCTGCGCCACCTATCAGCGCCTTCGCAATAGAAAATGCAGGTGAAGAACCAGATTGCTTACATCATTGCATTAACCCTGATCTGCCGACGCTGAATATCTATTTGCGTCAGCAGCCGGTAAACATAAAAGGTTTGCAAAATAATAATGTCGATGTCTATCCGATCTCTTTGCTAGGTCAGATGATGCTTGATGCCGTACAAATACATACGCAGGTTAAAAATCTTAATAACTTAACATTAGCAAATACAGATGGAGAAATTGATCCTAGCTCGCCATTTTTAGTGTTTGGCGGGACTCCGGTAGTGGGTTCCTATTTGCAAATTTTTCATGAAGAGCTTTTTAGTAAAACACCCAGTCGGATGGATGTGGAAATTGAATGGTTTAATCTTCCTGGCAATGACACAGGTTTTGCGGGTTATTATCGATATTATGATGTTGGTCTTGATGGAAAGGTGACCCCGAATCTGTTCAACAATACCCGTTTTAAAGGTGAGATCAGCATTGTAAATCCTGGCTCTTGGGATATAGGTAAAAATAAAAAAAATCCTTCCGCTGCAGGTGAAAGCGTTTATTTATTTCGTACGCAAACCAAAGATCAATGCTGCCCTTCGCCACCGGCAGACTATAAACCACTGTGCAAGGTAACAGAATTTAAAGATCTGAATATCCAATCTCTCACACGAGGTTTTCCACCATATTACAATCCGGCAGGCACTGTACTACAGCTTATGTTGACTGAACCATCCTATGCATTTGGTAATGATATCTACGCGCAGAATGTGCTCAATGCTGTTATTGCTGATTTGCCTGATACGGATGAGTGTAAAGAGAAATGTCTTTGTGATACCCGACCTATAGCAGACGTAATTCAGTGTTTGAAATCAATACTGGAGAAGTGTTTGATTATTGCTGATTCCGATGCAAGATTGAAATGTATTGAAATTAAATTGGCAGAGTGTGAGCTTTCCCTAATTGCCTCTTTTATTCAATGTTTTTTGCGTTGTCTAATGGCCCATGAAGATTCAACCGATGTTGAATCGTTGCAAAAAATTAAAGAAAAATCGAATAGCCTTTTCAGTCAACATTCCAGAAATCGTTTGTATGTTATGAAGTGGTGTCTGGCTACGCTCGACATGTTGAATAAATCTGCAGAAAAGCCCGTGAAGCCAAGTTGTGGAGATTGTAAAAATATTTACCAGACGGCAGTCATTTTTTACGAGGCAATGACATGTGTGTCGCAATGTACAGATGATGTACTCAGTTGTCAGGAAAAATGTTTGGTCTCTGCTTTGGAACAGGCAGAAGCGCTATACAATCTAAGTCTGACCACTTGTATGGACGGTTGTATGACACCGGATAGGGCACTCAAATATCCGAATGAGCCCTATCTGCCACAAGCCTTGGCTGTTCACGTCAATTATCGTGCGAGTTGTACTGTATTTGATGTTGGTAGAACAAACAATCAGGATGAAAACAGCAGTGACTTCTATCATTTGTTACCCTTTGCTGGTTATCGTCAATTGGATTGTTCTTCGAAATCGGCGTTGCCGATGCTGCCGCATTACGCGAAAGCTGGAAACTTATATATTGGTTTCGCAGCATTGACTGTACCGCAAAGCTTATCAATTTTATTTCAAATGAACGGAAGCTCGCGAGCGGGGTTGCCGGATGTGCAATGGGATTTGTTAATAAAAAATCAATGGCAGAATCTTCCGCCTATTGACCAAACCTCAGATTCCACTAACGGACTGCAAAATTCAGGCATTGTGGTTCTGGAAATTACTGCGATAGATAACACTGACAATACAATTTTGAACAATCAATACACTTGGTTGCGTGCAAGTGTTATTGATCAGGCTGGAGATTTCCCCTATACCCAGGCAATTTTTCCGCACGCAATTTCTGCCAGTCTTGTTATCGCGGATGAGTACGTGCAAGTAGATCCAGTATTGCCCGCATATTCAATCACCGGTTCACTCGAAGACTTGCCCAACATTGCACAAATTAATCAGCCTCTGAAATCTTTTGGTGGTCGCTCTCCGGAAACCTATCCTGCATTTAAAATGAGAATGGGAGAGCGTTTACGCCATAAGGATCGAGCAATTCAATCATGGGATTACGAACGTTTGGTGCTACAACAATTTCCGGATATTTGGAAAGTACAGGCATTACCTGCACACAACGGCATACATGCGAATGCACCAGGTAATGTACTGGTTGTTGTTGTGCCTGGTGCTAATTGTATTGATTGTACAGATCCCACAATACCGGCAGCACCCGATGAGCTACTACAACATATCAAGCGCTATTTGCAAAAAAGAGTAAGTCCATTTTTGCAATTACATATATCTAATCCAGTGTATGTGCGGGTTCGCGTGCAAGTCCTTGTCAGTTTTTATAATTCGGTCGATACAGGCGAAAACATTGATCGACTCAATAGCGATTTGGTGCAGTATCTGTCTCCCTGGTTTTATAACATCGCGCGCACTACCCGCGATGGAGATTATGCTTCAGAGGCAGATATCGCTTCGTTTATTTTAAATCGTCCGTATGTCAGTGCCATGACCGGCATAAAATATTTTTATTCTCCAAGTGTGGAGGAATTAAAAACAGATTGGTACTTTTTGACTAGTGCACAAAAGCACGATATTTCCATAAGTGGAAAAGAAAGTTGCTCGATAATTGAATTTGGGTATTAACGATTTTTTAAAAATGTTGCGAGTAATCGACAATGGCAGATCCAGTAACTATAAGCCCTTCTCCGTCTAGTAATAAGGGGCTGGACTATTCTGCGCTTAAAGCAGATGGGATTGCGATCATTCAGTCTTTGGCCGGAGAGGTCTGGACAGACTATAACGAGCATGATCCAGGTGTAACGGCACTGGAGCAACTTTGTTACGGATTAACAGAACTTTCTTATCGTGCAGAATTTTCTGTAAAGGACTTATTGACCCATTATCAAGACGACAAAATTGATGAGGAGAACCAGGCCCTTTTTCGGCCAGAGCAGATATTGCCCTGTAACCCGGTGACCACAGATGATTATCGCAAGCTTATCCTTGATCGAATAAATGGAGTTGGTAATGTTTGGTTGACACCTTGCCAATCTGAATTTGCTATAAATGGGCTTTACCATATTTCACTCTATATGCCGAGCAACCTATGCAGCTGTGAAGCACCAGACTCAGCTCGCCATCAGGTTAAGGAGCTCTATAGCAAGCATCGTGATCTATGTGAAGACCTTGCTTCAATACGCATTCTAGTGCCGCGACTCACGCGAGTTAATGCAAAGGTATTTATCAACAATTCTTCATCTCCGGAATTAATTCTCGCCAGTATTTTTTTTCAACTTGGATTGTTGCTTGCTCCAGAAGTAGAACGGACTTCCTTACAAGCAGCACTCGATGAAGGAGCCAGTGCGGAAATGATTTTTAACGGGCCTCTATTACTTAACGGATTAATTGATGATGCCCAATTGCAGGGTAAACTGTCATGCCTAGCTTTGTCGGAAATAGCGAACAGTATTGCATTAGTTAATGGCGTTATTGGTGTCAATGATCTCTTTGTAACATTCCCGAATGAAACTGAAGAGACAGGTAAAAAGAGCTCTTGGGGAAGCCATGTCATTCCAATACCGGACGATATCTTTCTGCAGCTTGATACTCAGGCAAGCGGCAATAAAAATACATTTTCAATACAGTTATATCGTGATGGTATTTGCGTTCAAGTCAATAGGATTACGGTCAATCGAGAGTTGGAAAAGCTATGGAAAAACTATCGTAGAACTTACAATCTTGAATCCGAGTATGCACAATATTTTGCCTTTCCTAAGGGGCATTACCGGGATGTCAGGCAGTATTATTCAATTCAAAATCAATTTCCGAATCTCTATGGTATAAATCAATATGGCATAGTGAATAATACTCTCAATAAAGTACGTCCGGCACAGGCAAAACAATTCAAAGGATATTTGTTGGTGTTTGACCAGATCCTGGCTAATTTTTTTGCTCAACTAGAGCGCGTTAAAGACCTCTATTCAGTCAATCCTGCATTAAAACACAGCTATTTTTACCAATATCTTGATAAATCTGTACCTGATGTTGAGCCATTGCTAAAAAAATTAAACGCATGCGAAAACTATCACACTGGGTTGCCGAAAATTATTCATGCTCAGGATAATTTTGTTGAGCGTCGGAACCGCTTCTTGGATGTTGTGCTTGCCTTATATGGTCAATCACTTGAACAAATCGGTACGTCACCAGTTGATTCTGAAAGTCAAAACGCCAAGGAGTTGATTCAGGCGAAGATCAGCTGGCTACAACAGCTTGTTGTGGGTACCTGTGAGCGAGGTAGAGCTTTTGATTATCTTGGTCGTGCATCAAAAAACAATATCGCGGGAATGGAAATTAAAATTCGCATTCAGTTGGGCATGGAAGTTTCTGAACGTGTTCCGCTGAGCCAACTTTGCTCTGAGTTGGGAATTGAGATTGTAGAAGAAAATGAACATGCGTCGATAGGCAGGCGGTTGGAAAGCTATTCGGATTATATCGAGGGTGAGTTTTCGTCTTTTACTGCTATCGACGGCGAAGATAGCTTTTCAGAAAAAAATATCTGGCAAAACATAAACATATTAAAAGGGCAGCGAGTAACGGAAGAATTTCTACAGGCTGCCTCTGATGTGACTCAATTTAGAGTTGTAACATATCTCGATAAAAAAGGAATGGCTGTTATATGTCAATCGCCATTAACGAATGAATGGCATTTTGTGGAAACCTGCAATCATCATGCGCTTGCTAAAACAATAATCTATGAAATGGTCGAGGCAACTCAAAAACTCTATCGGAACTCTTGGCAAATCTATTTAGTAGAGCATATTTTGTTGCGATTTTCCCTTGATGATCCTGAAGAAATAAACACGCTAAGTCTTGGTAGCAATTTTGATTACAGTTTCACGTTGAGTGCTGTGGTATCAATTAACGCAGAACAGCGTCGTAGCTTGACTTACCAGAAAATGGTTTGCGAAGTGATTCGTGAAAATACACCTACTCACATAGCATTGGATTTTTGTTTCATTTCATCTTATGCCCTGTGTCGATTTGAATCGCTTTATTGGGCGTGGCGGGCTGCATTAAAAGTGGGGGGTAAAGCAAAGTGCGCTGCCACATCAACTGCGTTGGAGCATTTTTTGCGAATCCACCGCGTCAAAAAGCCTATCAGGCAAGTGGAATCATAATGACTGGATTACACACTATTCGCAGACAAAGGATTTTACTGGATCTCGATTCGGAAGATGATGCCATGGCACTGCGAGTCAGGCTTACCGACATTAATAAGGATAGATTATTGCCGGTGATCGAGAGAGTGCTAAATGAATTTTCGGTGCCGAATCAAAACATAAAAATTAACAAGTTGAGTATCGATTTAGGTTCACTGCCGTTAGAGTCCTTAGCTGAAGAAGCAGAGCGCCGGCTGGATACTGCATTGCGTAGTGCTATTCAGGACTCTTTGGATCAAGTAAAACCTGCAGATGACTATTCGATAACACAGGATGGTAATGTGCAGTCGGAATCGCTGGTTTTTTCCAGATTGCGGTTACTGGAATATTATCTTGTAAATGGCACTCTACCTTGGTATGCAAACAATAAATCATTGTTTTCTTGCGAAAAATATCTTTCATCATTTGCAGAAAATGCGTGGAATTTGATTATTGAAATAATCTTGGGGCGCTATCAGCTTCCACATTTAGTAGAACGATTGGTATTGCAGCTAAAAAAAGCTTCGCTACATAAAATTTTATATTTGTTAGAGCCTGAAAATGCCAGGCTGATTTTAGCTTACATCCTGGATATTGGCTTTACTCACAATGTGCATCCAGTTTTGCCTGTCAATGCGCAAGAGTTTGACCGATTGATTTGGTTGCTTACGCTGACGTACAGCATGCGGGAGCGGGGAACTCAATTTAATCGTCAAAGTTATCTGAAATCACTGCTCTATGGAATGGCACAGAGTGAAGGACTTGAGTACAGTCAACTGATCGATGCCCTCTATTTTGGCGTGCAAAAAATTATCAAGGTTCAACCCTTAAAAAGTACTTTGCCAGCAATGATTGCCAAGTTAGTGAAAGAAAAAGAGTTAGCTGAGAATAATTCCAAAAATAGAATAGATAGCAGACAAATAAAAGCAAACAATCAGGAATATTTTTCAGCTCTGTTGAACGATTATTCGGTTGATGCAGCAAGCGAAATATTTTCCCCCTATGATAATTTTTCATTGCTTCGCTATTATCTGAAATATGGCAATCTGCCTTTGCATATTGCAGATGCAGGTGCGACATTAACCCCCACCAGCGTAACAGCTTTCATTCACCAGCTACCCTTTTCATGGGTAAGAACCATTTTTGTGTTTGATACGGAGCGTCAAAAATGTAATGCGCTGTCGCGCTTGACACAATTAACTTCTGAAAATGAGCTGTTGACGTTATTGCAAAAATGTTTTTCCGTGGAAGATATCGACCGAACCGAATTTTATTCAGCCGTTAGGGCAGCTGCACAAAAATCAAAAAACAAAAGTTATTTTTATGAAAAATTGTTTTCGGCTGTGCTAAGTGACGATTTACTTGATTTGGAACGTTTTGTCAGTGAGAGCAATCAGGATTTTAGACCGCCGTTAGCGAGTCATCAGAGCGACACGAATAGATCAGAAGAATTAAGGTTGCTGATTGCCGAAAACCCTGAGGGAGTGCGGAATTTTCTGCTCGACATCAAATTTATGTTAGGCATTTCCGGAAAAGTGTTTGATCCTGTATTGGAGGATATGTCGTCGGTAGAGTTTAATGAGCTATTGCGCAGGGCACACGCAGAAAGTGGTGATACTTCCTGTGCATTGACCAATTTGATTCGGTCAATACCTGTTCCTTATCGACCCAGTGAAAAAGATTTACGCAGCGTTATCCTTTGTGAAACGCTCAGTATTGAACGACCGTTATCAGAACAGTTTTTTGTTCGTGTGCTGTATGGATTGTTTCCAACGCCGCTTTCAGAAACGCTCAGCCAATATTTATTGGATTCGGTCAGTCTATGGCTTAATAATTCTGCACTTCCTGAAGCTCATGTAAATGCGTTTCAGGCAGCAGTTAATCGTTGCACCACTGCTAATCCTCATGTGGAAGATAAATCGCCTGAGGCACCTGATGAATCAGAAGAATTTATCAATTTTCAAAATCGAGTTTTTTCATCACTTTTGCCAGCGAAAATCTTGGCTCTTTCGGATTTGTTTAAATTAAAAAATGTGACCTCGATTTCCAAGGATAAATTGCCACTGGCTATAGTGAAGGTATTGGCGCAGTCCCCTAAACAGTTCAGTCTATTCGTGCGCGAACATATTATTCATCAATCAGTTCGTGAGCATTGGGTTGATGTGTTGCCAGAATCATCCCTCGTACGTTTTGTTTGGTTGTTGGAGCCTCAACAGTTGCGCGCCCTACTTAACAGTGCGGAAACACTTAGTGCTGCCTGGCTTGAGTGCGCCAATAAAAGATCGACTAATCAAAACAATCGAGCGAATAAAAATATTCACTCGAATGGCCGTCGTGAACTATGGCTTTTCCTGTTGGACTTTTTTGCACATCACACAGGCGCCAACTGCACTTTAAGTGCCATGACGGCCGCTTTTTCTACGCACTTTATTCTGGAGCCTGAACTTTACTCGGGCAACAATACGAAACCTATAGAGCGAGATTTGCCTGACGACATCGACGAAAAACTCATGAAGAATTTTCTTGAAACGGTTGATCGTATGGCGCGAAAAAATGGGCAGAAGCGTTTACTTTCAGTTTTACGCGAAGAAAGTCAACTATTACAGATGTCGAAAAAAGATAAAAAAAACATCGTACATAAGCGACCAGTGAATAATAAACATAGCCAATCCAATACATATAAAAATACTGAAGGATTGATTCAGCAGGAGGAGAGTATCTATATCAATAACGCAGGTCTGGTATTGGTTGCCGT
Organism: uncultured Cellvibrionaceae bacterium; assembly: GCA_964537795.1. Taxonomy (GTDB): domain Bacteria; phylum Pseudomonadota; class Gammaproteobacteria; order Pseudomonadales; family Cellvibrionaceae; genus Cellvibrio. Next base: position 12,169 of record CAZICR010000007.1, read on the forward strand.
GTTTTTACCTCATTTATTTAAATCACTCGATCTTTTGCATACAAACGACCAGGGTAAAACACGCTTACGTAGTAAGAGGGCTGTCAGTCATGCTGTACATATGTTGCAGTATCTGGTCGATGGATCAACCTCCACGCCGGAACATTTGCTGGTATTAAATAAAATTCTTTGCGGTGAATCCATTCATATACCTGTTGAACAGAGCATTGATTTAATTGAACGCGAAGTACAGTTATGCAATCAATTATTCGAAGCGGTAAAAGCAAATTGGGCCTGTATGGCTGGTACCTCGATTAGTGGGTTGCAACAAACTTTTTTGCAGCGCGAGGGGCGCCTAACAAGAACGGAAAAGGGTTGGAAGTTATTGGTACAACGCAAAACACTGGATGTTCTGGTTGATCAAGTGCCTTGGCGATTATCAATTACTTCAGAGGCATGGATGCCTGAATCAATAAGTGTTGTTTGGTAATTATCTTCATAACAAAACGCAGGAGAGTGGGATGTTAAGCCATGTAATAGCTCAGCCTGAAAATAATGATGCGAAAGCTGAAATAACATCGGCCGATAATCTGCATGCTGTGTACCGCGAACTCGACTGGCTGGAAAAAGTAATTGCTCAGGTTATTTGCAGTTATCTGAAACAGGATGGCCACGAAAAAAAATGGCAAGATATAACTGCGCCACCAATTACAATAAATGCCAGCATTTATACTGATCTTGTTCACCGATGGTCGCTCAATACTTATGAACGTTTGGCGTTGGCTTTGGCACTTGCACCGAGTGTTCGACCGGAATTATTGGATGTTTTTTTTGGTTTGAATGCTTTATATAACAGGAGTTTTAGTGAATTTGGTGGTGTCACTGATAAGGCATTCAGTGGATTTTTACCAACGGGTCAAACATTGAATTTCATAATCAGCGCCAATTCGCCAACAGATCGAATTGCGGTGATGGAGATACTCAGTCCATCTCACCGGTTGATGGTAGAGCAGATACTCACACTGCATCATACGGATGACAGTTTGCCCAGATGGAGCGGTGTTCTCTGTTTGTCGGATCAATGGCTGCATTATTTTATTACCGGCGAAAAAGTTCGCCCTGAATTAAGCTCATCCTTTCCTGCGCACCCTATTAACACACCACTCGATTGGTCCGATCTGGTATTGGACTATAAGGTGATGGAGCAAATTCAGGAAATTAAAGCATGGCTCACCTATGGTGAGCTTTTAATGAAAGATTGGGGGCTGGCAAAAAAAGTTAAGCCTGGTTTTCGCTCGCTATTTTATGGCCCACCTGGAACCGGTAAAACATTAACAGCAGCTTTATTGGCGAAAACTACCGGGCGTGAGATATATCGGGTCGATTTGTCGATGATCGTATCCAAATATATTGGCGAAACTGAAAAGAATCTGGCTCGTGTATTTGATGTGGCCAGTTACAAAGATTGGATTTTATTTTTTGACGAAGCTGACGCACTATTTGGCCAACGCACCGCCACAAACAATTCCAATGACCGCCATGCAAACCAGCAAACAGGTTACCTGTTGCAGCGTATTGAAGACTTTTCTGGGGTCGTTATTTTAGCGACTAATCTCAAAGCCAATATTGATGAAGCATTTTCTCGACGCTTTCAATCCATGATTCATTTCAGTATGCCTTCAGCAGAAGAGCGATTAATTTTATGGCAACAAGCTTTTCGAAATACTTGTGAGCTTGATCATGACATTCATCTTGAAAAAATTGCTGCCGATTATGAATTGGCAGGCGGTGCAATCATTAATGTATTACGTCATTGCACCTTAGCTGCTATTGCGCGCGGCAGTCGAGTTGTAAAAAAGTCAGAGTTGCTCACTGGAATAAGGTTGGAATTTCGTAAAGACAGTAAAACAATTCGTGTAGGTTGATATTTTTCGCCAATACACTTCTGATCAGTTTTATATTTTCTTCCAGAAAATGAAACACTTGATATAAAGGGGCCGGCAATATGAAAGAGTTTGTTTATCAACGCTGTGGTGCTTCTACTTGCAACCAAATCACTGGTCAAGTAAAAAACAATCATGTTCTGGAGGATAATCGCGAATCAAGTATTCAATCTAAAAAACTTTATTCTATCCAACAAAAACAAAATACCGAACTGCAGAGCGATACTCCAATCAAGTCGAACGGACATATAGTCCAAATGATGCGCCCAGGCGATGCAGCGCCGAGCAAGCAATCGCAATTGACAGCGCGCTTCAAGGAAATGGGTACAGAGGCAGGTATTACCCCAAAAATTTTGGTGGATGAAATGATTAATTTGATGAACGTACAAATGGTTTTCCCTCCCCCTGTCGTGCTTCCTCATCCGCTTGCCCCCAGCCCGCCAATCACTGGCAGACAATTGGCATTGGATGCAATTCAGGCACAACTGAATGCTAACAACGCAGGGATTGCAGATGTACAATTTTTTAAAATTGCAGTTAGCAATCGAGAATTGGTTCGTGCAGCAAATGCAAATGTCATAGATGATTATGCATCAGAAATCGATACGCTCATTGATCCATGGGTTTCATCTGCTGAACGCGCTGTTTATACGTCTGCTGTACTGAATCCCAACACCGAATTGAGAAATGCAGTGTTGGCTACAACAGCTACTGGTGATCAACTTTCTAAAGCCGCTACTTCACACCTTGCTAATTCTGCAAGACCCCTTATCAGTGAATTGAATCCGGTTCAAAAAGTTCAGCTCTCTACTCAATTAAAACGTATGCCAGTAGTAATTCGAATGCTAAACGGAACGCTGGGAGAACAAGGAGCAAGTGCCCAACTGTTGAATGGAATTGATACAACGGGTGGTGCAATGCTTTCAGAACCTCTCATCGATAAAGTTGGAAATGCATTGAACAAATTAGGCGATCTTGTTGATGAAGATGTATTACCTGCGCGTGAGAAGGTACCTAATATTGAAATTAATCCTGACACTGTTCACCCAATTCCCCAGACTGTAATGGACAAAATTAAAGGAATTCAGCGAACTTTCACAGAACTCTTCCGTGCGGATGCAAACAGAAAAAACAGTAAGGTGCGCATTTCTGCCTTAAGCGAATTGGATTTAATTGTGCATGAATTCGGCCATCAAATTGAATTTCATCTCCCGGTGGATGATTGGCTGGATATCGTTGATCTGCTTCAGATGAGGCACAAGGGAGGAAATCTAATTTCGATTTATCCAGCTAGTACAGATCCATTGGTAAGAAATGAGGCCGCTTACGATGCAGACATGCCAGCGACGGGACTCTACAGCGCCAAAACATATGATGATGGCGCTACAGAAGTCATGTCGATGACATTGGAATACTTCAGCACGCCAGAGAATGCCAAGAAAATGATTGAAAGCGATCCACTGCAGGCAGCCATCATCCTGAGAATAATAAAGCCCGTTGAATTTCATAACGCTGTGTCAACCGAACTTCGGGCCTTATTGCCACGGGGAGACTTGAACCCAGGCGCTCACGCAAACGTTCCCGTTGTAAATCCAATTGTTGATGGAGTTGAAATGAGCCCCTGGAGTCAGATAGGTGATTCAGATCTGTAACGGAACGATGGCGGGCTACACATTTCAAGTTTTGCACATTCAGTTGGGCGGAGGTAAAAAAATGAAAACTTAAAAATACTCATCAGTTTTTTATTCAAACGAAATTAATGCAAACGTTCAATAAATTAAGGATTAAGAAAATGAAAGATTCGAAACAAAAAAATTGTATTCAAAGACCTCCAGTGCCCGCTGGTGCAATAGCGCCCACCACTAATGCACTTCTGGAATTTGATGGTTATTGGTGGTGGACCAATTATTCATTTGGAATTTCAGGTTCGGGATACTGGTTTGAAAATCAACAATGGGATCCTCGTTGTGCATCAGTAGAGGGAGATGGCTTGCACCTTCAAATGAAACAAACACAGTTGCCAAATGGCCCTCTGCAATGGTCTTCTGTTGAACTAGTATTGTGGGGAGTTGTTGCAGGCAATCCTAACAATCCATCTGCACCACCCAAAAGAAACTATCCCGGGTTTGGGCGCTATCTGGTCGTAGCCAAAACTAACGGTAGCTTCAATTCAATCGCCAACAATTGCTGCTTTGGTGTATTTACCTATCAGTTTGAACAAGATCAATCTCAGAAAAATTCGCACAGGGAATTGGATATGTTGGAGTGCAGCAGATGGGGAGATCTTGGTGATGCTACTAACGCGCAATTTACATTGCAGCCTTGGGAACCACAGGGAAATGTGCACCGAATTACGCTAAAAGATAAAGGCGAAATTACCATTGTGATGGATTGGCGTGCAGCAAATACACCGGTAACTTACGCAATCTATTATGGAAATTATGATATTAATTCCTTGCCATCCGATCCGGATATTACATGGACAACCAGTGCCGATCAGAATCAGTTTATTCCCAATGAGGGTTGCCAAACATTGCATCTAAATCTTTGGCGGGAACCACAAAGTGTTTTTCCAACGCAAGATCAAGAAGTGGTTATTAAACGATTTCAGCATAAGCCCATATCAACAGACTAAAACATAAAAGTTCAATCAATGACTTTCAGTGTTGATTGAACTCTATTTATTTTACTTTAATCAAGAGAGCAGCAATATGAAAGAGTTAATCTATCAACGTTGTAGCGCTTCAACTTGTCGTTCAAATATTGTTGGTCAGGCAAAAAAAAATCAGGCGTTGGAAGATAATCGCGAATCAAGCCTGCAATTACAAAAGCAAAATTCAATTCAACCCGTTGCACAACGCAACGATACCGGGTTGCCTGATAATTTAAAGTCAGGTATGGAAAATATTTCCGGTGTTAATCTCGATCAGGTTCGCGTGCACTACAACTCGCCAAAACCCGCAGCTGTGCAAGCCCATGCTTATGCACAGGGTAATGATATTCATCTATCCTCCGGCCAGGAAAAACATCTTCCGCATGAACTCGGCCATGTGGTGCAACAAGCGCAGGGTCGAGTTAAACCGACTACCTCAGTTGGAGGTGTTGCTGTTAATGACAGTGTTAGTTTAGAAAATGAGGCGACGAAAATGGGGGAGCAAGCACTGCGTAATGGTGGATAAAATCGATGGTTGCCCAGTAAATATTTAAGTATTAGATATGAAAAAACGTAACTAACGTTGGAGTGTTGATATGTCAAACAAGCAATTTGAAACAACCTATAAGGCGAGTAAAAATTCCAAGACATCGGTGAGCCAACAAAAAAGATCCGCACCATCACTGATTGATAATCGCGAACATACTACTCAATTCACGTCGTTAATTCAGAGAAAATTGAGTCAGGTCGATGCCTTCGCTCTATATCAATATTATTTGAAGCATTACGGAAATGTCATAGATTTTTCTGATTGGGCTCCGTATCACCGAAATATTGTATTAGCCAATGATGATTTAGTTGAAGCACAATCAGATGTTGATCGGCAAATTGCTTTGTTACAGCAAAATGATGGTGAAGATTATGACAGTGAAGATTATGACGAGGGTGATGGGGATTATGATGAAGATGATCAAGGAAGTTATGGAGTGCAAGGTAATTATGACGAAGATGATTATGATGATTATGAGGAGGATGATTATGACGATACTTATGACAGATATTATGACGGTGGGAAAAAAGCCGGCAGTTCATCCTCTGGCGGTGGGCCAGGAACTTCTAAGCGTCAGGGATCAAAAAGTCAGAGAGATAAGTGGTATGGAGATTTTGTCGGAAATGAGGATGCAAAAGAATGGTGGCATCGTATAGGAAAACGACAAAATGGCGGTAATGATATTGAAAACGCTGAGCAGGCAAAAAAATTCTATGCACAATATTTAGCAAGTAAGAGGTAATTCTAATTTATTTAGTATGAAAATGATTTCAACCAGAAAATTACTAAACTAAAAGAAGCAAATTACTAAAGAGAAAAATGATTAAATGTTTAGTCAAATAGACAGAGTCGGGCAAAGCGTTAATATTTCTTCGGCAAATGCCGGAAGAAATAGCGCGGGCCGGATTCTGGTTGACAATCGCAAGTCGTCGTCATCCCTTCAATGCAAAAGAAGGAGACAAAACGAAAGCGAATACAATGAAGAATTGATTCAATCAAAAAAATATTCATTGCAAAGAGCTGTAGATGATCAAGTGCCAAATGGTACCAGGATTATTATTGACAATCCTGGTGCTCGGGATTTTGGTGACACAGGTACACTCATTCGTCGTTCATGCACAGAAGAAGATTGTATGGTCGTTGAGTTCGATAATGAAACCGGGGTTTATTACCGTGTGTACAACTATGAAATGAGCCCCTTGGTTGCGGATGATACTGATGCCTACAAGGGATTGCCTGCTGGCTTTAGTATGACCGCACGTAATGGTCAAAACGATATTTTGATAGTAGGAACTTTTGATTTGACCGATCCAGATAGTTGGACGGCTGATTTCTCAGCAATTCATAAGGGTGTAGAAGTGGGTGATCTAAAGGTGATCAGTTACACCGGAACTGGATTTTATTTAACTGATATAAATACTGCCAGTGTTCCAGAGGAGCAGAGAGTAAGTGGTTTGGGCTCGGTGTTGTTGCATGTGGCAGCAATCATGGCGTCACAGTTTGGTTATGGTGAAATTGAACTGGGAGCGACGAAAAAGAAGGAGACACATCCCGGTCCTTTCTATAAAAAATTTGGATTTCAAACAGACTTTTCGTTAGACGCATGGGCAGGAAACCTTGCTGCATTTTTGACGGCGCATGGCGATAAGACAATCAAGATGACAGGTAATACACAAGATGTAGCGGCACAAACGGGTGCTTATATTGCCGGTAAAGAGTGGGAGTTGGGCGAATGGCGCGCACATAGAAAATAGCGTGATTTTTAATAAATTAAAAAAATATTCTTATTGGGAATTCACATGTACGAATCTATAAATGAAATAAAATCTACAGGCAAAAATTTTAATCAGGCTGCGTTGTAACGCCGTAGCCAGAATAATTGATTGACGTCGAAACTATTCAAGATAAATTTTATGTCAGGATAAATTTTATGAGTGCTCACATGTATCAACGAAAACACGAAACAACTAGTAGATCAAATAACACGAGAAATGGATCAAGGTCATTGGTAGATAATCGGCCTCAAACAATTCAGAAATTTCAGAAAAATATTGTTCAGCGTAATGAAGATGATGTTAGGGATCAATATCGATATCTGGATGATGATGAACAGGAAAAATATGGAAATTTAGCGCAGGATGTTAAACAGGAAATTTACAAAAATGGTCA
>CAZICR010000008.1:0-18825 GCA_964537795.1 uncultured Cellvibrionaceae bacterium
GATAGTGGATGACCTTGGACAAATAAAAATATCCAGCGGTGTTTGTTGTTGGCTTGAATATACTTGTATAGCCTCTACAAATTCTGTTAGCGCGCCATTAAGTAAAGCGCACAAAGATCCCACATCCGTTTGATTCGAGTCATCCTTTTTTTGAGAATAGGGAATCCAATCTTCAAGTCGAATAAATAGTAGATTATTACCTTGTTTATTTTGATTGAAATCACTTAAAGGAGATAATAATTCCTGAAATACCTGATTATACGGGGTAACTAAAAAATCAACAGACCAATTTAATTTATCTGCCATAAAATGCATAACAGGTAAAATCAAATCTATGCTGAAACTTGCAGCCACACAAACTTTTTTACCCGACTTGGATTTTGATTTTTCCTTAAATGATTTTACATTTAATGAGCGACTGGATTGTTTTATTAGCTGTTTATCGATTACTTTTTTATTTTCTGTATTAAACTCATTTATCACAATAAAATTTTGTGGTTCTGCTTTAACACCAATCATTCTTTTAACAATGTCTGCAGCAACCAATTCCGGGTTAACAGCACCAATACTGCCAATTGGCGTATTACTCATGTCGGTCAAGAGCTTGGGAGGTCTTGGCAATAGATAGTGGATATTTTTAGATTGGGAACTTGCCGATTTTACCAACCCCTCTACGGCCTGCTTTAAAGCAACATACTGGGGGAAATCCTTCGAGCCTGTCTCAACATAAATAGAGGAAATAGCACAAAAAATTCCTCGTGATTGGTTCAATGCTTCCGTAAATATTTTCAACGGACTAGTGACTAACTTGATATTTTCTTCGAGATACTGATTGAAATAGGAAAAACTGGAATCCTCTATATTCATCACCTGTGGTGAACTGCAAGCATTGCAAATCACTATATCCAGAGAACCATAGCTAGCGATAATTTCATCCCGCAAAATCGCACACAAACCTGTATCAGCTAATGATCCTTTAAACAAATGAATACTATAACCCGCACCACTTAAGGAAGCCTGTAATGCCATTGCTTCTTCATCACAATGAAGATAATTAAGATACACATTAGCACCAGCAACAACCAATGCCTGAATCAATTCAGCGCCCAAACCACGACTGCCACCAATCACCAAGGCTGTTTTATTTTGTAATGGAAGCAACCCTTTTAATTCAAGGTTTTCCTGAATCTCATATAAACTGGCGGGCTTGAGTCTTCTTCGAATAAAGCTCTGAATGTTGCCTGATGCAATAGCGTTATTTTCAGAATCAAGCAAATTCACTTTTAAAAATAATAAACCCAAGTCTTTATCGAGCTTATCAAGTTTAACGTCATAGCTAACACTGGCATCACTGGGTACAGGTTGATAAAAATTCAGTTCAAGTTTGGAAAATAACGCCTGTTTACCTGGCACTTCCATACCTACCAAATAACTGGTTAACATTAATAGTGTATTTTCATAATGGCTGGAAAACCAGTTAACTTGATCAAGCTTGTCAAATGTATTTTGTGTATTATCATATTTACAAGAAGCATAACGACCAGTGAATTCTTGCCCTATCACCAAATCGTTTATTTGCAAATCATTTGATACTGGCCTTACTGTTAATGCGGATACATTTTTACCAGAGATAGCCGGTTTTGGATTTTCTTCGCGCTCATATTTAAGTCGCAATAAAACTCTGGATTGATCTTTCAGCTCCAAACTGCCACTCTGCCCAGATGTTTCTACAATATCCAGTGAATAGCAGGTATCAACAAAAATCGTATTATGAAATTCAACGCTAAGATGGCTTAAATTAAGTTGATTTCTAAAACTGGTGTTGGACAGGCATTTTAATACAGCCAATACACCAAACACGACACGTTGCCCAAAAGGCGTCTTGTAAGCATAGGACGCATCCATATGCAGAGGATTATAGTCACGGCTGATGTGCGCAAAAAAATCCAACTCGTCAATTGAAAAATCAATCCTGGTATTAATGGTATTCATCAAAAAATTCTCCTTTTGAAATAAATATTAACAATATAATTCGTGAAAAATTTCTTTTTCATTGATATCAAGTTTCACATTTTTAGGGGACACAACCGCAACGACAGTATTTTTGAATTTCCAGGAAACTGCCTGATACTGATAAAAGTTTGTAAATTGGCAATTTAATTGATTGTTGTCCAGATGATGATCATAGGTTTCAAATAGCTCAAATGAAGTCGTCAATCCTGTTTTTAATACTTTTGACAATGCTTCTTTAATACACCAAATTTGAAACAAGCCGGATACATAAGAGACTTTCATTTTTTTCAAGGCATCTATTTCAGACGGATTCATCTGACTTTCGACCACCTTGTAATTAAGATCATTTAAGGTTTCTATATCGATAGCCATAGGATGTGTTGCAGGAAAGGCGATAGCAACGGCGATATTTTTTTTGTGACTGATCGATACCTCAAATTTATGATTAACCGGAAGATCGAAATTGGATTCGCATTCAACTACTGGTTGATTAAAGCAACCTCTTGCAACATTAATATTTTTAAGATTGAGATCAGGATTTAATATTTTTAATGCTGACTTGGCTGCATACCGCCCTGCTGTAAATTCAACGGATCTATCAGGATTGGATAACCGGGCTACATAACTCAATTCACTGGTATGTAAAAACTGCTGACTTTCTGCCAGCAGTTGGAACTTATCCCTAACACAATAGACCGATACAGCCACAGGAACAGTTATCCCCTTGTAACTGCAATTACAAAGTTGTGCAGATCTCAATTCAAGTTCCGTTGAAAACATAGTATTACTCTCTTTAATATCCTTTTATAAATGCCCTTCTATCAAGCGGCAACAGCAGCTTTGCTCTGATTTTGAATTGCTGCAACCAATCCGGTTAATACCTGTCCTGGCCCTAGTTCAATAAATTCCATTTCACCTTGTGATTCCAGAAAAGCAATGCTATCTGTCCATCTCACCGAGCTGGTAATTTGTTCGGTGAGCAATTTCACTTCCTGATTTGGCAAGTAAGGCCTCGCAGTGACATTTGATATCACTGGAATTTTGCAAGGTTTAAATGAAAACTGCTGCAGGAATATCGAAAATTCATCCCGTGCTTCCGTCATATAACTTGAATGAAAAGCAGCACTGACCGGCAAGGGAATATAACGAATACCGGCATTTTCAAATACATCAGCTGCTTGAGTAATTTGGCTGGAATCTCCCGATAACACCGTTTGAACTGGCGAATTAAAATTGGCAACTTCAATACGATCAAAATTATGGTCGCTTAAAATAGTTTGAATAATATCGTAACGTGTACCCATTACGGCTGCCATAGCACCCGATTTGGATTGGCTCATCAATTCACCACGTTTTTTCACCAATTTAACACCTGTTTCAAAATCAAATACACCTGCAGAAAATAATGCTGCGTATTCTCCCAAACTGTGCCCAATCAGAAAATTACTTTTCTTGCTCGTGGATTCAAAATGTTTTAAATAAGATAAAGCCGATACCACAAAAATTGCAGGCTGGGTATATCGGGTATTGGATAATTGATTATTCGCATCTTTTATACAAAGATCACGAATATCGTATCCGAGAATATCACTGGCTCTATGACTCAGGGTTTTAAAATCATTAAGTAAATCTTCACCCATTCCTAAAAATTGAGATCCTTGTCCAGGAAACATATATGTCAACATGATGCAGCCTCTTGAATATGATAATTGTGAGAAAAAATAGAATTAAGGGAATGGTATTTGACCAAATCATCTCCAAAAGGCGACATTATGGTGTGAGTTTTGATATTGGCCTTTGAACCCAAACCGTATTTGACGAAATTGGCCAAGGTTCCAGATGGCCCTATATCAATAAACTGATAGCCCCTTTCCAATCGGTTGGTCGCCATAAAATTTGTGATGGTGTCGTAAAACATTATGGGATTGCGAACTATTTTCCAAATATCTTCGACCGTATATTCAGTGCGAGATGCAACTGCCATAGGAGAAATAATCGGAATGGTTGACTGCTGTATCGATATTTTTTCAACAATTTTTAAAAATACAGGTTTCAGATGATCAATAAGGGAACTATGGAAGGGTTGTTTTACAGGTAGATAATCAGCAATGATTCCATTTTTTTCAAAAACACTTGCTGCCTTTTCCAACTCGGATAAAGAGCCTGAAATACAAAAATGATTGTCAAAATTAATTCCTGCTAATTCACAATGACAATTATGTGTTGCAAGTTGATCAAATATTTTCGGCCTGTCCAGCACGGCCATCATTCCACCTGACGGACAATGGCTTGATACCAACTGCGCCTGATTCACAACAACCTGCAGTGCATCCTCTGGGGAAATAGCACCGCCAACGCTCAATGCAACCCACTCACCCAAACTTGCACCTAATAAATAGCCGGGTTTAATATCGTTATTTAGCAGGCATTGAGCCAGGGAATACTGCACCATAAAAAGAGCAGGATGTGTATACAAAATATTGTCGAATTTTTCAGGTTTTCTAGAGGTGTGCCCATACAGAATATCGACGATAGATATACCTGAAATATCCTGTGGAATTTGATCCAATCTATGCATCTGTTTCCTGAATAGAGGAATGCTTTCATAAAACTCCCGTCCCATATTTAAATACTGCGATCCCTGACCAGAAAACATAAAAACAATATTGCTTCTCATATATCCTCCCGGATGGATTTCCCATTCAACTAAATTAAACAATAATGTCGCTTAACTGCCGACGTACCGAACGTTCCAATAACTCCGACTTACCCATTCGCACCACAGATAACAGTTCATGGTTTGTTGGAATTTTTATTTTATCAAGCAATTCTTTGGCATACAGCGGTTGTTCTGTAGCATAGGCTATCGGCATAATTCGATAATCCAATTCTGCAGATGCCAAATACAATCGCTCCAATAATCTCCCGCCATTTAATCGCGATGTTAAATTGGGATTGGATGCTGTGATAACTGCCCATAGTGGAGTAGCAGAAAAGAGTTTTAGCATCAAATCCAATTCACCATTTTTTCCAAAATCACTTTTCATATCATCTGCAGTGATTGCATAACTAAAATATTGCTTGATCAAATTAGGTGCAGCAGAGGTATGTATTGAAATGCCATCACGTTTTTCCAATAACTCTTCACGCGAATAGCGCCACCAATTCAAACTGTCTGCATAAGCATGGTCATCCTTAACAAAGGATTCAGCGGCTTTGGCATGTATATTCCTAATTTGATCCCGTTGTGTCTGGTCAACAATCAAAGTCAGTTGCAAATCCGGAAAATCATTTAATTGATTAAGACGTGAAAGTATTTCCGCATCAATTGGCTGATCAAGATAGGTATTGCGTGTAGTTTGCCGACTAAAAATAGCCTTGAAGCGACTGCTATCTGCAATCGATGTAATATTTTTCGATGGTGATAATTTTATTCGTGCCGCAAAACCAGTATTCATAAAATCCTTCTCATCCTGTAACAAAATTTCGGGTGAAAATCCCAGGTGATGACCGGCAACATTAATATTTTCAATTGCACAACCTACAGACAAAGCCATCAAGCGCCTATCCATATCCGCTCTCCCTAGATTACGATTGAGATCCGCAAATACATCCAGAGTATTTTCATTCAGCTGAAACATCCATGGCTGGGTGTTATGTGCACTTGCAGCTAGAGATCCGCATAACGCCAAATAATGTTCATTGGTTAGTGCACCTTTGGAAATTTTATTCCAATACTGATAAGCGTAATGTGAATAATTCACCTTACCGCTGGAATTTATTCCGACCAAACCGGATACAGTAATTCCTGTGCCAACTGCCATGTATTTTATAAATTTTCTACGACCGGTATTTGTCATTGATATTCTCCTATTTGCCGGGAATCAGTTTCATAGTGTCAGGTTGTATTGTCATTCTTAAAATAAGTAACAAAGAGAAAAATATTACAATGCTAAATAAATGTTGCTCACCAAAAAATGTCATCAAAATCGCTGCACTGATGGGCCCCACCGCACAACCCAGGCTGAAAATACCTGTGAACATACTGCTACCATTATGCATATCAGCTTGTGTGAGCCGCTCGCCGATCATCGCCAGAGTGATAGGAAAAAATGTTCCCAGGCTCAACCCCAACAGCACGGCTGAAACTATATAAATGCGTGGATGAGCAATTAAGGCAGTAGCAGTCAAAGTTAAAACTGCCACAAGTGTTGAAATATAAATCACTTTGTTGCGACCCAACTTATCGCCAAAATAAGACACGGGAATCATGCCGATTCCAGAAGCGATCATAAATAAAGTCAGAGGGAAACCGATCAAATGGGTTTCTATCGCTTGCCTTAGCATGAGAACGGGTAGAAGGGTTACCAAAATGCCTTCCAGCAAGCCGTAAATAAAAACACCATGCAAGGGAATTGATATTTTACGAAACACGTCAAATGTATAAGAACAACGATACTGAACAGAATGCCTTGGAATCCAAAATATGGCTACAAATACGGCAAGAAAAATACTGGCTGAGCCATAAATAAAAGCAAAGGTTTCATCGACGGAATAGGTATAAAAACCAATCAATGGGCTTATCATAAAACCGATACCAAATGCAGATCCATGCAAGGCAACTATCAATCCACGTCGTTCCGAGTTTGCATAAATATTCAGGCCAGTTTGACCAGCGATCATATAGAGGCAAACACCCGCAGCCATCAAGGCTCTTAAGATAAACCAGTCAAGAATATCCTGGGTAAACGGAAATAAAATGGCACCTATGCTGGTAAGACAAACACCGATAAATATGGTCATTCGCAATTCAAATCGATTGATGCTTATCGCGGCAACCGGTGCCATTAATGCAATCACGAGATAATACAAACCAGAATTGGCACCTATGAGTATTTGTTCGACACCCGACTGTTCCATCAATATGGAAATTAATGGATTGAATATCCCCATAGAAAAACCTGAGGCCAGAGACACCACATACAAACCAATCAAGGGTTTTGAAAAAACAGTCGTCTGACAACTATCCTGATTCATGTTCAATCCTTTAGAAAGTGTATTTAATGGCTAATGTAAGTCTGTCAGTTTTTCGATAATCGTAGAAATAGGCGTCTTTATCATTTGAATTAATTCCTGACAAAGCAAGAAATAGATCAATGTCATCATTAACTTCATAGGCAGCTTCCAATCTAAACATGGTGGCAGAATCACCCATGATCTTGTTAACCCAGAAAGTTGTTAGCAATCTGTCGTTCATAAAATCACGTGATATATAAATCGATGCTTCCCTTGTCGTTTTATCATCCTGAAATCGATTTTCATCATAGTTTTCAATTGATGCTTCATAGTATTCAAGCGTTATCAACATTTCAGATAAACCGCTATATTCAACACCCATCATCCCTTGCAAGTAATCTGTTTCTATTGGTGCACTGATTAAATAATTACCCATTTGTTTTAATTCTGTATCACCATTACTGGCAAATGATTTATCCATACTTTTTGCCATATCGTATTTAAATAACCAGGATCCTGAAACAAAATTTCCGAATAAACCTATACGGCGATATTTGTAATAAGCAGGTAAAAATTCCAGAGGATCCACAGAATTTTCCGGTATCACCAAAGACATAACCGGGAGGTCATCGTAAAGCTCACCTGCAAACAAACTTATGTCACCAAATGATTGTGATAAAAATAAACGGGAAATCACTTCCGGTTCTTTAAAACCTGTATCGGGTTCTTCAATATCAAGAATAAGAGCGCCTGTTTTTCTTAACGCAATCATAGGATCATAAAAGGATCCTTCCGCACCAAATTCATGCGCCCTGAATTCCTGGATGGCAATCAAGGTATACTCCCAGCTACCTCCATAAAAAGTAAATTTGGTTGCACCTACAGGCAACCGGGCATCGTCTACCTTTTGCAAACCCAGCTCACGATGATCACGCGAATTGCCAATATCACTTATTTGATTCCCTTCACTTTCACCCCAACTAAAATATTGACGGCCTGCCCTTAGGTTAAACCAGTTAGTGAGATCGAAATCAACATAGGCCTCCTGTAAGCGTAAATCCCTTTCGTAAACATCCAGGGTTGGTTTTATAAATTGATTCCTTCCTTCAATCCTATAAGCAGCATCATAAAACCCCAATGTTTCAATTTTTGCTTTTATATCGTCTGTAATATTCATATCCAAACGAATACCAATATCTGTTTTTACTTGAGACAGATTAAAATCATCAACTTCATAACTGTAAGCAATTTTTTCTTGAATAAAGCCACTCAATTGAACAAGATCAGTCGCCGTATTTTGGGCTGGTTGTTCGTCGACTATAAAATCGTTGCTGGAAATGCTAATAGCGGGTGGCCCAGAGTCAGCATTAACCGCTGACATCGAACTGATAACATAAATTAAACCAATATAACTTTTCATAAATTTTCCTTAAAATCCACGTTTCATTTTTTGCGGTGTAAAATAAGATTCGTCAACCTCCTTATCGTAAACAACTGAATCCATTTTAATGATAGTGGTATGCTCAACACGGCCATGTTTTGTAGTAGACATTTGATTGGTTTTGGCTGTCCATATTCCACTGATCTCTTCTATATCCATGGCTTTTAAATATTTCATTTTCTTTCCTTTTACAACCCAGAAGGTTGACTGCACTTTTACAAAATTATCTTTTCTAACCCAGGTATTAATTTTGTTATAGCCTGTCTCTTTAACAACTTTTTCTTCCATTCCTTTTTTAGGTACACCTTCAACCACCCAGCAATCGTATCCATCTATCATTTCGGACTCTTTCAGGAAAGAGTAATCCCAATACCTTCTGTTTGAAATTTTGATGTCCGTGTAAGTAAAATCACTTCCAAGGAAGGCGTCGGATTTATCCGACGCAGCCAAACGCTTTACCTTCTTGAGTGCAGGCAAATACAACCAGGAATCATCATCCCGATTTTCAGCGTCCCAATCGAAATTCAGATAACTGGTATCCTTGATATCGTCCGGATATTCAAAAAAATAT
Source organism: uncultured Cellvibrionaceae bacterium (assembly GCA_964537795.1). Classification (GTDB taxonomy): domain Bacteria; phylum Pseudomonadota; class Gammaproteobacteria; order Pseudomonadales; family Cellvibrionaceae; genus Cellvibrio. The sequence goes on from CAZICR010000008.1 coordinate 9,042, forward strand.
ATAGTTTTCTGATCTTTTAACTGATCACCAAAATCTTTACGAAAAGATTTCATTTTTCGCAAGCGCTTGTTTCCGGCAGCATCAATCAACAACATACTGGAATTAGCAATCTGTGTATTGCCATCGTATTTTTCTTCAGCTTTGTAAATTACATCATCGGCACTTAAATCTTCTGCCAATGCGATATCTATTGAAATTCCCAGCAGAACGACAATCAAACCAAAATTAACAAACTTTTTCATAAATTTTCCTTAAACGCCACGTTGCATTTTTTGCGGTGTAAAATAAGATTCATCAACTTCCTTATCATAAACAACTGTATCCAGTTTAAAGATTGTGCTGTGTTCTACACGTCCATTTTTTGTAGTAGACATATGGTTGGTTTTGGCGGTCCATATTCCATTAATTTCTTCTATATCTGTTGCCTTGAAATATTTTATTTTTTTTCCTTTCAAAACCCAGAACGTCCCTTGCACTTTCACAAAGTTATCCTTTCTAACCCAAATATGTACTTTGCTATAACCAGTTTCTTTTCTCACCTTGTCTTCATTTCCTTTTTTAGGCAAACCTTCCAGAAGCCAACAATCATGTCCATCTATCACGTCAGACATTTTTAAATATGTATAATCCCAATACTGCCTTTTATCCGTTTTGATATCGGTGTATGTGAAATCACTGCCAAGAAACGCGTCGGATTTATCCGACGCGGCTAAACGTTTAACTTTCTTGAGTGCAGGCAAATACAACCAGGAGTCATCGTCCCGATTTTCGGCTTGCCAATCGAAATTCAGATAACTGGTATCCTTGATATCCTCAGGATATTCAAAAAAATATACCGTTTTCTGATCTTTCAACTGGTCGCCAAAATCTTTGCGGAAGGATTTAATTTTTCGAAGCCGCTTATTTCCAGCGGCATCAGTTAACAACATACTGGAATCGGAGATCTGCGTATTTCCATCGTATTTTTCTTCAGCGTTATAAATCACATCATTAGCGGTAAGATCTTTAGCTAATGCAGAATTAACAAACCCCAAGGCCGATGATGCAATCAAGATAAAAGCCGAAAATCTACTTATTAAAAAATACGTTTTCATTACACATACTCCTTTATTCACCATTAATATTACTAACTACCGACAACCAAATCTTTTTCCGAATCCGAAACATTGGATTTAATATCTTCTTTCATAGAGTTTTTCGACGGAATAAGAGCAGGCAACAAAATCAATTCTGCTATCAGGGCAAATGCGATAACCACAGCACCAATAATCCCCATAAAGATATTGGGCACGAAGCTGCTAACCGTTAACATGCCAAAACCAATAATTAATATGGTACTGGTAGAAATAATCGCTGGGCCATTGCTACGGAAGGTTTTGACAATAGATTCTTCATGGCTGGAGTTTTCCCTTCTGAATTTCACATAGCTGGACATAAAATGAATAGTGTCATCCACTGCAATCCCTAAAGTAGTAGCTGCAATCATTAAGGTTGCAAAATCCAGATAAATATTAAATATCCCCATCACCGCGCCCGCCATCAATATGGGTAACAGGTTAGGGATCATTGCCATTAATCCATACTTGATAGATCTCAGCAGTACAAAGAAACTGATCAGAATCAACAACAACGAAATGAAGAACGAGGATATCAATCCATCCAACACATAGTTGTCCATGTTATTAAATAACACGGCACGTCCGGAAGTTTTGATATTCAAGTCTGCAAAATGGGTTGCAGCATAAGCTTCAATTTGCTCTACACGTTGCTTGGTAATTTTTGAAGGTGCCACGGCAAACAGAACTGATATACGCATATGTTGTGCAGAAAAATTCATCAGGTCTGTTAAATCTTCGTCCGGTCCTGAGCTGGAATATAGAAGCAGATATTGGCCAACCATGTTACGGGTTTCAGGTACTCTAAAATATTCCGGATTATCGTCATGCATTACCTGATTAATTTTCATCAAATAATTCACTACAGAAGTAGCCTTACCTGTTCCTTCCAAACTGGTTACATACTCCTGGAATTCCAATGCCCTTTGTAAAAAGGCAGGATCTTTGACACCCTCCGGCTTTTTGGAATCCAACATAAATTCCAGGGACAATGCACCTTTATAGGTTTGATCGAAATATTCCAGGCCTTTTCGAACAGGCGCATCTTCTTTGAAGTTGCGTACGAAATTAGTGTCTACCTCTACTTTTGAAATAAAGTAAACAGAAGGCAATACCAACAGACAAGTTGCAATCAATACGATTTTTCTATAAGTAACAATTTTAGCTGGCCAGGTATAAACGATTTTACTAATGACACCTGATCTAACAACTTTTGCAGTTTTATCCGCTTTTATACGTGAATAACTCAAAATTGCTGGCAATGTTGTCAATGAAAAGATGAAGGCAAATGTCAATCCAACCAACATTTCAAGGCCAAACTCAACAACCAATGCCAACTTGCTTGAGGTTAGTGCTAAAAATCCAAAAAACGTAGTGATATAAGTATAGAAACAGGGTCTCAAATATTTTTTGATCGATGCTTCAGCTGCAGCGGGTGACTCCAATCCCTGGGTTTTATATTCATAAAATCCCATAAGCACGTGAACACTGTTACCCAAACCAATCACCGTTAAAATGGTCGGAATAATAATATTCATCATGTTCATCGACCAACCACTATAGCCTATGACACCAAGAGTAAGAATTGAAGAAACTACAACTATGCCAAATGGTAAGGCAACCCCTATAGCTGTTCTAAAAATCAGATAAAGAAAAATCAGGATAAACGTCATCATCAATGGATAACTAATGGATTGATCTATTGTCGAATAAAAGAAAAATGCCTCACTGATAATAGAGGAACCGGAGTAATGCAACTCAAAGCTTTCATTTTTATCTAATCCCTCAGCAACAATAAAATTGCGGAAATCAGTAGCAAGATCAATTTTTGGATTTTTTCCTGTCGTGTATTCTTCTGGCATAACCACACGCGCTGAAATGATTGAATTACGCAAATCTTTGGTAAAAAGCAGGTCATGTGCAATATTTTCGTTTTTCAGGATATTTTTTATTTTTTCTATTTGAGCACCTGAAAAAATAAAATCATCTGATTCTGGAATTGCAGGATCAACATCAAGTAAACCATCGTTGTAGTAAATATATTCAAATTTACTCAGCGACCTTACCTTGTTAACTGCTGCATGTTCCTCCAGGAAATCGCTAATCTTTTTAATTGCCTGTAAAGACTGCTGGTTAATAAGGTCGCCATTTTTGGCCTCTATACCTACAACCAGGTAATCATCACTGCCAAATTGGTCTTTTAACTCCTTATAATCCAACAATACCGGATCATCCTTCAGAAACCATAGATCTGTTGAACTTTCAAAATAAAGATTCTTCAGACCATAACCTCCTGCTATTGATACTGCGATACTTATCAGGATAACCGCTACGCGGTATCTGATAACATTTTTAGCCCATTGATTAATCATTTCTATGTCCTCTTAAAAAAATGCTAGTTAGTGATGTTAGTTAGTAGGTAAAGCTTCGGGAATTACTTCATCAGCCATCAATTGCAGCTGTTGCAAATATTGATCTGCAAGAGCTTTTATTGAATCCTTGGTATAAAAATTACTGGAATAACCTATTTCGAGATAAGTGACTTTGTCCTTCGTATAAAAGAAGAACTCCAATTGGCATGTGCGTTTTTGTTGTGGCAATGCATAACGACTGCTCAATTGCATGTCGTTATTGTTAGCAGTAGAAACATCACCAAGATAGTTAATGCGAATGCCAGTCAGTTGAGAGTCGGGGTATGCATTGTCTGGCAGTAAATTACCAACCCAGTCATAACTCAATCCACCCAAAGGCATGTCCTTCATTTCACTTGTCAAATCCTTAATAATGTCTCTGAAATTTCCATTCTTTTTAATTGACACACCAGCAGGTACATTTACCGCAAAATTTCCGACAGTTTCAAAATAACTTCTATTGGAACCAGGAAGATGACGACCATTTAGTTTATGACTTATGACAATCCAGTTTTTTCGCAATTTAACAGCCATCAACTTATAAACAGCAGCAGATAAAATGTTGTAAAAACTGGTATCAAAGTATTCACGACCGTCAATTTGTAAATAGTTGATTAATGTTGATGGAATCGCCAATGTGGTGGTTTTATAAGAACTTTCAATGTTTTCACCTTCTTGATGATCAAAAGGGAATTGAATAATAGACTTATTTTTGGATGAATACTTTTTCCAAAAATCAATCACATTTTTTTCACCATAAATATCACAGAGTGATGCAATTTCATCGACATAATCACTATAACCTGGAGAAATGTTATTAATTTGGCTTGATCCGCCTCTATAAACACTCCAAACATCACGATTTACCACGTAACCGGAAATCATATCTGAAATAGCATGATGAGATACCCACATCAATTCCTTTCCATTTGCATGCTTAAAAATCGCCAGTTTGAACAAAGGCCATTGATTGATACTAATTTCTGAGGCAATAGTCCTAACTTCCTGTGTTAACCGAACTTCATATTCCTCATTACTGAGATTGGAAAAATCATGTCTGATAAAATCAGTGACCTGCACACCGTGAAGTATTTCCTGCATAATTTCATCATTTACATGGATAAATTGAGTGCGCAAGGCATCATGACGCACAACCAGGTTATTGATTGCTGACAAGAATTTTTCTTCTATGAAATCATCAGACAATGCTATCCGACTAAATCCCCACCATTCATAGGGTTCTTCAAAATAATTAAATAACCATTGTTGCGCAGGACCTGTCTTCTTACACACAGACTGATTTTTTTCTTGATCAGTTGTAGTAGTAACCTGCAATGAACTCAATATGACTTTTCGATCCAGCTTGCCATTGGAATTTTTTGGTAATTTTTCCAGGCGAATAATCTGATGAGGTAGCATATAAGCAGGGCATTTTGTACCTATGTGGGATTTGATTTCTGCTTCGGTCAAAGATTTTCCGGAATACCAGAGAATCAATTTTTCATCGACCACCATACATGCGGCTTCATCTATTGATTTATGGCTGGTTGCAACATGTTCTATTTCACCCAGTTCAATTCTGAAGCCACGCAGTTTTACCTGATTGTCTTTTCTGCCGTGATACTCAATAACACCTGCTTCACGCTCAATGGCTAAATCTCCGGTTGCATAAAAAATGTCTCCAGGAACATCTTTATATGTATTGATTACAAATGATTTTGCAGTTAATTCAGGCTCATAGAGATAACCTTTTGCAAGTTGATTCCCTGCAATACATAACTCCCCTATTTCATGTTTTGGTAATCGGTTTCCGTTTTCATCCCTCACAAAAAGAACGTTGTTATCTACCGCTTTTCCAATTGGAATTGGCTCATTGTCTTCAGGGCGTTTATTAATAAAATGATAACTCACGTCAATCGACGCTTCCGTAGGCCCATACAAATTACAAAGCCCTGTTTGCAATCCGTATTGATCTATCCAACGTTGAACGGTTGATGTGGGCAAGGCCTCTCCGGAAAAAATCAGCCAACGCATATCCGGGAAATTGTGATTTTCTTGCACAAGACTATTCACAAACTCACCAAACATTGAAGGTACGAAATGCGCTATAGCAATTTTTTCATTAACTAACCAATCAGCAAATTCCCATGGGTTGGAGACAAGATCTTTTTCGACAGCACAAACTGTACCGCCATACATTAACGGCCAGAGGTGCTCCCAAATAGCAACATCAAAACTACAAGATGTTTTTTGTGCAACTTTTTCACCAGGCTGTAACTGGAATATTTTTTGATGCCACATAAGACGATTGGCATAACCCAGATGATGTAAATAAACACCTTTTGGATTACCGGTTGAACCTGAAGTAAATAACACCACCATATCGTCTTCAGGTCGAATATCACAATTTAAAAGCTCATCAGGGTATTCTTGCCAATCCGATGCAGTCACTATTTCTTGATTAATACTGGAGAATTTTTTCAGTATTTCATCTACTGGATTGTCCATAAATATCAAATTATGAACGTCGATTTTTTTAACTGATTTATCAGTATCACTCAACAAATTAAAGACCCTGCTATTTAACGCAGACTCTGTAATCAAGGTTTTAATTTTGGCATGTGACAAGATATATTGAATTCGATTATCAGGAAAAAGTGGATCAATAGGAACATAAGCAGCCCCCGATTTCATGATGGCAACAATCGCTGCAATCATCATGGGGCCACGATGCGAGATCAGTCCAACATAGTCTCCATTTTTTACGCCAGATTTCTTAAGTAGCTGTGCAAGACGGTTGGAATCAGATTGCAATTGTGCATAGGTCATAGACTGACCTTTAACGTGAGTTACCGCAATTGCATCTGGCGTTTTTTGGCACTGCCTGATAATAAACGAAATCGGCAAATCATCTTGAGTAATATCCGGTGAAATATTAAAGCTTTCATTGGGTGCAATGTAATTTGAAGATAATGAGGCTGATTCAATTTCTATAACATCTGTTGGCGAAATAATTTTTTGCATTTCTGCCAAAGATTTACACCTGACCAATTCACGCTTATTCAAATGTGTATCAAAGTACAAGGGTAATTGTTGAACAAGTTTAATCTTTTCAAGCGAGTCCAGCCCAAGCTCCGATTCAAAATCCTGTAATAGTTGTTGATCATCCAGTTTTTTACCCGTTATGGATTCAAAACAATCCCGCAATAATTGTGTAGTGGATGTTAATTCTACTTTTGAGCTGGATTTAACCAGTGGCACATCAGAAACTGAAAGATCATCCAATTCCTTCAGGTATTCATCAATGAAGTTCTTAATGAAAGATTGACTAAAATATGAATCATCGTAATTGACTGATATATGTAGTTTCTTTTGATGAATTTCTTGTAAGAAATCTATAGCACCTGGCGAATTGGATGTCCCGGCCCTGTAATTATCCACTCGCAAATCAGCATATGTTTTTTCAATTCCGGTCTTTCCGGTATAAGGGAAATACAAATTCGATTTCAAATTGGCCAGCATCATTTGTCTGGCATATTCAGGCAAATCATTATGATGATCCAGAGGAATGCTCTCTATTATGCTACGCAATTCTTTTGTGTGTATCCGATCCAGATTATTAGTCAAATCTCCGTCAATCGAATTCTGGATATGTGCCATTAAAGCACTGGATTTCTGATTAATGACAGTAGCAGGAACTGCCAGAGATAAACTCTGTGCAAAACAACCTATGACTCGAGAAAAATCAATTCCTTGATATACACGCCCACTGGTAGGAATCTGGATTAACAAATTCGACTTTTCAGCATTAACCTTGTTAATAGCTTTAATGAAAGCAGTTGCCAAAAAGCTATTCAAGGTGAAATTTGTTTTTGCACATGAAGAAACAATCTTCTGCGTTTTTTCTTCAGATAATTGGTAACTGATATTGGTATAGTGCGCTGAAGCTATATCTCGCTGTTTGGACTCCGGGTTAAACTCAAATCTGGATTTAGCTAACTCTGAATCGACAGGAGAATTCAAGCCTTCGACATAGCTGTGATCAAAGACATAATTCTGCTCATCAACATATTGATTCAGTTTATTTACCAGATTTACATATTCCTCTTTTTTGGAATATTGTATTTCCGGTAATTCCTGCCGCTTGATCAAGCATTCATAAATTTCCAGAAATTCTTTCAAAGCCAATTGATTACTTAAACCATCCGAAATAATGTGTTCATTACTCCAGAAAATACTGCTTCTATTGTTGGATCGCTTGACAACTGAAATTTCATGTAATGGCCAATCTGTAATTGACCATTGAAAATTTAATTTTTCATGGAAATAATTATCAACAAACTTTTCTTGTTCAGATTCACTCAATTGGCTTATGTCTTTTTGTACCACTTGTGGCTTAACAATCTTGTCAACAAAACTGGCACTAATACCGCCAAGCGTATTATGCATATCTTTCGGCCAATTCAAGACCAACTGTAAAGAGGGATGGCGTTCAATTAACTTCTGCCAAGCAGTTGATGCAACCTCAAGATCTACCCTACCTGTCACATCTATATAAGAACAAAGTGAACTGGATTTAGTTAGAAAATAAGCCGGTAAAAAAACCATTTGTGCGTCAAGCAACGGAACCGTTTCGATAGTTTCTGTCTGGACTTGTGGTTTATCAGAAACTGATGTCAACTCTGAAAATATTTCAATAAGATCAGAAACTTTTTTTGATTTATTAATAATAGTATTCATACCCATTTTGTTATATTGCTCAATCCCACTTGGCGAGCTTTTGGATATCAATTCATTTATCAAACCCATCATTTTTATTGAATCAAGATTCAGGTCAACTGATAAATGATGTTCAGGTTTTATTTCTGACTCCGATTTATTGCATAGAAGTGCCACTTCCCGAATAACAATGTTATTGAATTCCAGAGTTGTCCGCGACTGACTGGCCAGTGATTGTACTGTGACAGGGATGCTCTCTGAAATTTGAGCAGCTGCCAATTGACTCTCATGGATAACTGCTGCTGCGTTAGCAATTTTATTAATCGGTTGCAATGAATTTTCAAATGGAATCCAGCAACGTTGTTTATTGAATGGGTAGGTAGGTAGGGCTATTCGATTACAACTTCCCTGGGCATATAATTGGCTCCAGTTCAAATTCAAACCTTTTACCCACCATTTTGCCATTTGTTGAAGATCATTTTTTTGCATCAAATGATCTACGAAATCTGAATCCATCAATTCGGCAAGTAAACTTGAATTTTTACTTTGTTGTCCGCTGTTTTCGACAACACCATCATCAATAAATGCCTTTAATTTTTTTCTTAAATCATCGATTGAATTCACTACAAATGCTAAACGACAGTCCATTGGATGACGGCCGGTCTGCAAGGTAAAAGCAATGTCTGTCAATTGATATTGACGATTGACATCCAATGACTCATATAAATTAATGGCCTGTTCTTTAAGTTGCCAGGTAGTTTTTGCCGATAATGGAATTACACAATCCTTGTTGGACACATCATGAAGCTTGGTTTTATTAACCCATTGTTGAACCACTAGATGAGCATTACTACCACCAAAACCAAATGAACTGACACCGGCAACCAGCGGTAGAGGCTTACGATCCGCCGTCATCGCAGGATGAATATCTGTTAATTCCCTGACGACATAAAGCGGGGTATCGTCCAGATTGATTAGTGGATTTAATTCCTGAAAATGCAAATTGGGAGGTAATTTTTGATATCGCAATGCGAATAAAACTTTTAACAAGCCGGCAACACCGGATGCAGGTTCCAAATGGCCTATATTGGTTTTGACTGAACCAATTCCACAATATTTTTGTGTAGATAATCCTCTTTCGCCCGATAATTTTTTTAACGCTTTTTTAATGCCATCTATTTCAATGGGGTCACCCAGACGAGTACCGGTTCCATGCAATTCAACATAACAAATTTGTTCCGGATATATTTTTGCCTTTTGATAAGCAGATAAAAGCAACTCCGCCTGAGCATTAGAGTTAGGTGCCGTAATCGAACTACTGCGACCGCCATGATTCAATGCATAAGATTTAATAACACCTAAAATATTATCGCCATCTGCTTGCGCCTGTTTTAAAGACTTCAACACGACTATACCAACGCCCTCGCCTTTAACATATCCATTGGCATCTTTATCCAAAGTTTTACAGCGACCATCCGGGGAATATATATTCAATTGGCTAGTACCAATCATTGTTTTTGGTGATAAGGCAACATTGAC
>CAZICR010000009.1:0-720 GCA_964537795.1 uncultured Cellvibrionaceae bacterium
GCGTTACTAACACATCAGTAAATATTGACCATACCGGTAGAGCAAAAACAAATAATATCAGTAGCGGGATTAAAGCCCGTGCAGTGCGCCATCCAAAAAAACCGGCTATCAACAACCAATAATTATTGAGTGCAAAAACATAACCAGGGAGTTGCAAGTTGCCCAGCTGGCTAAGACACCAGCCGATAGAATTTAACACCAAAATAATGGATAAAATCCAGATAGAAGGATTGGTGCTTTTATCGATGTAAAAAGGTTGTCGCCAAATAAAAAAAACAAACAAAGCGAGGCAAGCGAAACCATGGCTTAAAGCCTGATCCCATTTTTTCCATTCATTAATTAGAGCAATGCTACTGGGATAGGTAATAACTGCACAAATCAGCAGTAACAGCAGGATAAGCAAATTATTTTTCTTTTGTGCGAGTATTAAATATGACATGGGGCACCTGATTTAGATGCCCCATTATAGTCAAACAGGATTTTAGATACTGCTTTAATTAGGATACGGCTTCAATTAACCGTCACGAAACTACTGTATAACCCGGCAACATCAAAGACAGCAATTTCAATAGTCATAGTGCTGACATAGTTATTCAGGCTATAGCTGGTAGTCGTGTTGCCGTCTATTTTGTAGGTGGTGTACGTCGAGCTGCCTGCGGCACGTACCCTGATGTCATATCCGCCAATTTCACTGAGTTCAAGATAATTGCCATTTTCTCT
>CAZICR010000009.1:730-18458 GCA_964537795.1 uncultured Cellvibrionaceae bacterium
GAATGGTAACTGTTTTGGCAGCAGCAGCGCTGGATGCAGTGGAAGACGAACTTCTAGAGCTGGATAGAGATGAGCTTCTGGAACTGGATGATATAGAAGAGCTTCTGCTGGAGCTTCTTGAACTGGATATAGAAGAACTTCTGGAACTGGAACTTCTTGAGCTGGATACCGCTTGGCTTGAACTGGTAACTATCACTACAGGTGTTGAGCTGGCAGCGACAGATATACCAGCAGAACTGCTGACAACTGCGACTACAGAGGTTGTGCTGGAGCTGGATTTGCTGGATGTTTGTGTCGAGCTGGATCTGGATGAAGACATAGCTTTGGAGCTGCTGGCATCGATCACAGCGGTACTGCTATTTACCGATACATCAGGCTTTTCATTAACAGTTGGGTCATCAATTGACTGCGAGCCGCAAGCAGTCAAGAAACTGGTAATTAACAGGATCTGGATAAGTTTACTTAACATAATTGACACCGTGATACATCTGCGAGTGTGAAAAACATAACCACATGAAGAATCGCCAGCTGGTAAGCGAACTATGTGTGAACCTGAATTTAGGTTTAGCAGTTATAAAAATTATTAGGTGGATTCTGCAGTATTTCTTTTAGAATTTTCGATTGGTTCATCATAAATGTGATAGGTTCCACATAATTGCCGTTTAAGTTATATGCGATTTGGTTATTAGGCATGCAGCGACTGTGTTTAGGCGCCATCCTTGGCGTCATTTTCATTAAGTTCGCTGGCCAATGGCATATCAAATTTCTTGAGTAAATCGTAAAGCGTTGGCCTTGTGATACCCAGTAACTTAGCGGCCGAAGAAAAGTTGTTATCGGTCATACTTAAGGCTCTCAGCAAGGCATTGCGTTCCGCTTCTTGCCGCACATGGCGCAAGTTGAGTGACAGCTCTCCAGCTTCCGCCAACCCCAGGTCGTCACGTGTAATGTATTTGCCTTCGGACATGATCACTGCGCGTTTTATTTTGTTTTCCATCTCGCGAATGTTGCCTGGCCAATCATAATTCTCTATGGCGGCTATAGCGTCCGGTGTGAACCCGGTAAGTTGCTGGCTGTATTCTTTGGCATATCGTAATTTGAAATGGCGAGCCAGCAGAACTCTGTCGCCGATACGATTACGTAGTGGAGGAATATTAATGGTCATCTCACAGATGCGGTAGAACAAATCCTCTCTGAATTTCTCTTCCTTTACCATCGCTTCCAAATTTTTATTGGTGGCACAAATAACTCGAACATCAACAGCGATTTCCTGCCTGCCGCCCACACGTTCAATGACCCGTTGTTGTAAAAAACGCAGTAATTTTGCTTGGAGATTAAGTGGCATATCACCAATTTCATCGAGGAATAGAGTTCCTTCATTTGCTGTTTCAACTTTTCCCAGTGTGGTTTTATTGGCTCCGGTGAAGGCACCTTTTTCATAGCCAAAGAGTTCACTTTCGATAAGGTTCTCAGGTACAGCGGCACAGTTAATGGCGACAAAACGTTTACTTTTTCGCGGACTTAAATTGTGTATGGCACGCGCCAACACTTCCTTTCCGGTACCGCTTTCACCAAGCAGTGTGCAAGTCACATTGGTGGGTGAAATTTTTTCCAGTTGGCGGCAAATTTTCAGCATAACGCTGTCATTGGTGATAAGCCCTTCCAAGGGTTCTTGCTGGGAAAATTGCAGGCGGCGATTAACATCTTCCAACTCAAAAATGTGGAAGGCGCGTTGGACAATTAAATCCAATGTGCTGGGGTCTACCGGTTTTTGACAAAAATCATATGCGCCCATGGCAACTGCACGAATGGCATTATCCTGATCCGTTTTTCCAGTCATCACGATAATTTTGGTATTGGGTGATATGCGTAAAATTTCCTGAATGCATTTAAATCCTTCATCGACGCCATCTGGATCCGGTGGCAAGCCCAAATCCTGAATAACCACTTCGGCCTCATGCAAACGCAATGCAGCAATTGCGTCCTGACGATTGTCAGCAAACACAGTTTCAAATTGATCGAAATGCCAACGCAACTGGCTTTTCAAGCCCTGGTCATCTTCAATAATTAACAAGGTTGGTTTTTGATTTGCCATATCTTTATTATTCCTGAAGCAACGGAAGACTCATAGTGACTATGGTGCCCTGACTAGGTTCACTCACAACATTTAGCGTGCCACCTAACTCACTGATGTATTCTCTGGAAAGATAAGCCCCAATGCCCATTCCTTTTCCTGATTTGGTGGTTTCAAAAGGTTTAAACAGACGATTGTGGATGAAATCCCAATCCATACCCGAGCCATTATCTTCTACAGAGATTTGCACACGATCATCTATGACGCGGAGTGTAACATGAACTTTGCCATTTTCCGGTGTGGCTTCCTGTGCATTTTTAAGGAAGTGGGCAATGGTCATTACCAGTCGTACCGGATCGCCAATAACGATGCGGGAAGTTTTTTCAATATCAGTTGTGATTGTTGGTTTGCCTTGCACGCATTCATCAAGTGCATTGGTCATGACTTCATCGATGGGAACCAAGGTGATCGAATCAGGTTCATCATCGCGCCGCAATTTTTTTAACAGATTACTCATGCGTGTTACCGAATGGCTGATGGTATTGATCATGTCATCAACAAAAGCCGGGTTGTCTTTGTGTCTTTCGGCGTTTCTTACCAGCAATGCTTGTTGCGCCATTAAGTTGTTTAAATCGTGCACAATAAAGGCGACCAATTTATTGTAGGTATCAAACTGTTTGCGTTCGGCTAGCTGTTCCTCCTGGTGGTGTCTTTTTAAATAGCTGGCAATTTGTCTGCCGATAGTTTTCAGTAAATCAAGATCTTCCCAAGTGAGTGATTCATTGTTTACAGGTTTGGTCAGTGCCATAAAGCCAATTAATTCTTCAGCGACAATTAATGGAAATATTAACCAGAGATCGGGAATATTTTTTGTCCAATGCGGCAGTACTTCGTTGTGTTGGCTGTGTGCGTGATTGTCGTTGCTATCAGGAATAAAAACCCAATCGGATTCAATAAATGCACGGCAAAAAGGGCTGTTGACCGGCTCTTCCTGCAGTTCAACAAAATTGGGTAAATTGGCGCGATAAACCGGCTCATAAAATCCTTGCTTTAGTAGCCAGATGGCACCAGAGGGAGCTTTGGTGACAGATGCGACCGCAAAAAAAGCACGTTGATTGATATCGCCAGCTGAAGCGGGTTCGGCAAGATAATTAATTAACCGCAACCATTCGCTGCGATAGTCGTACTTATATCGAAACAAGTGCTTGTTGATAAGTACAGAAAGTTGCGCGCGAATTTGACTTGAAATAAAAACAGTTGCAATCAGGATTACAGCGATTGCCAACACAAATGTATAAAAAATTGTGCCCCAATTTCCGCCATAAAGTTTTACGTAGTAGCCGCCAAGTGACAAGAAGGTGACTATAAAACCGGCGAGTATCAAGGATGTAGTGTAAAGCGCAATTGGGCGTGAAATGGTGAGTCTTGCAGGTCTGTCCTTTTGCTGGAATAAAAGTAAACCGCCCAAGGTCATTAATAAGCAGGTGGTGATGGAAATCGCAGCGCGGGATTGCCAGAGGAGAGGATCAATACCATTAAATATCAGTGCATGGGTATACAAATAAATATCAAATAAAAAAATCGCCAGAAGATTCATGCAGAGAAGTTTGATTTGACGATCATTTTCTGCTGCATAGCGGTAGAGTTGTTCTACAGATACCAGTGCATTAATTGAAAGTGCCAAGGCTAACCAGATAAAAATTTGTTCAAACGGAAATCGGATATATGTCAGTACAACACCTAAAATGCTAATTGACCAACCGCCATAAAATAAAATGTGCAGGCTTTTGGGCATATTGTTGGATGCCAGATCACGCTTGATAAATAAGCCTATAAAGAAAATCCAGGCATTAAAATGTAAATATTCAATCGAATAGAGGAGGCTAGGTGAAACATTCCCATAGTAGCTCATGGCAATCAAAAACAAATTCAGGCTGTGTATTGCTGCGGCACCAGCGAGTACCCAGGTATTTTGTTTGGAGAAGTATTGGAAGCAATAAGCCAGGGTAAGCAATATGGAAACTACGGATGCACCCAGATAGGCAAGGAAAGTAACACTTTGGTATTCCATGAGGTTTCTCGAATTTTAATTTTGATGGCTAGAATATCAGTAGATTGTGGTAGATCAAATTGAGTATTAACGGCGGCTTTATAATGCCATCTCACCCGATTCGGTTAAATGCCGTTATAATGCGCCCGCTTGGCATAGGCTAAAACTTTTTAAGAGGAAAATTTCTGTGAAACTATTGAAAACCTTGGCGCAATCCTTCCTGTTGGTAGGTCTTCTGGTTGGTAGCGCGATTGCAGAGGATCAGGTTGCCGATGATGTGAAATCGCGAATTGCACCTGTGGGCAACACCTGTATGTCCGGTGAGGATTGTGCAGCGGCTCCCGTTGCTGTCGCTTCAGGCCCCAAATCAGGCAAAGAGGTTTATGAAAGTTTTTGCACAACTTGTCATAACACGGGTGTATTGAACGCTCCCAAAATGGGCACTGCAGCTGATTGGGCCCCACGTATAGCTAAAGGTAAGGATACGCTTTATACACATGCGATAGCAGGCTTTAACAGCATGCCGGCAAAAGGCATGTGTTCTGCGTGTAGTGATGATGAAATTAAAGGTGCTGTTGATTACATGACCAGTAACAGCAAATAAGTTCCTGGAAATAAAAAAACGGTGCCTTAAAGCACCGTTTTTTTATTGTTTTTGTATATCGGAATCAATCAAACAGATTCAATAAGCTGGAAATGGTTGCCGCTCCTTTAGCGGTATTTTTTTCCGGTGACATTTCACCGAACCCTTCGCGCTCTACATCCTCGTTAGGCAATTCGTCCAAAAAACGACTGGGGGTGGTATCGCTCACCTCGCCAAATTGTTTGCGTTTTGCTGCATAAGTCATGGTGAGGGTTTGTTGTGCGCGGGTAATGCCAACATAGGCGAGCCTTCGCTCTTCTTCAATATTATTTTCATCAATGCTATTTCGATGAGGTAATAAATCTTCTTCCATTCCCACCATAAAAACATGAGGAAATTCCAAACCCTTGGATGCGTGTAATGTCATCAGTTGTACAGCGTTGCTATCATCCTCTTCTGCTTGCTGTTCGAGTAAATCACGTAGAACCAATTTACTGATGGCGGCTTCGATGGATGAGTCCTGATCCTCGTCTTCTTGTTTTTGAAGCGATTTTTCAAGTGATTCGATCAGGTAGTAAATATTTTCCAAGCGTTTTTCGGCGGCTTTACTGCTGCTGGCATTTTGATGAAGCCAGGATTCATAGTCCATGTCGCTGATCATTTCGCGAATAACCGCTATTGGGTTATCTTCATAGCAACGGCGTGTAATATTTCTGATCCACTGTGCAAATCCCTGTAATTTTTCCCGATTTTTTTCCGGTACTCTCGATTGAAACGCCAATTCGTCAATAGCTGAAAATAAGCTGATGTGACGCTCACCCGCGTATTGTCCCAGCGCTTCCAATGTTGAGGTGCCAATTTGCCGGCGTGGTGTATTGATAATACGTAAAAAGGCATTGTCGTCATCGGCATTAATCAGCAAGCGTAAATACGCCATGATATCTTTGATTTCAGTTTTGGAAAAAAATGATGAGCCGCCACTGATTTTATAACTGATTTGATGTTGCTGTAATTTCATTTCCAGCAAACGGGATTGGTGATTGCCGCGATAAAGAATGGCAAAATCACGAAACTGATAATTGAATCTTAACTTTTGGGTCAAAATTTCAGTTGCGACTCTTTCTGCTTCGCCGTCTTCGGTTGAACAGCGAATAATTCGAATGGGATCGCCCAATCCCATTTCGCTCCACAATGCTTTGGAAAACTCATGAGGGTTTTGTGCAATCAAATGATTGGCAACACGCAAGATGCGGCTGGTAGAGCGATAATTTTGTTCAAGTTTAATCACTTCCAGTTGTGGATAATCCTGTTTGAGTAACGACATATTTTCAGGGCGTGCACCGCGCCAGGCGTAAATAGATTGGTCGTCATCGCCGACTACCGTCAATGCGCCGCGTGAACCGACCAATAATTTCACTAATAAATACTGGCTGGAATTGGTATCCTGATATTCATCGACTAGCAGGTAACGAATTTTCTTTTGCCAATGCGACAAAATGTCAGGATTGGTTTGAAAAAGTTGTACGGGAATTAAAATGAGATCATCAAAATCGACAGCGTTGTAGGCCTTTAAGGCTTGCGCATAAGCTTTGTAGATAAGCGCAATCTTTTGTTCCCCTTCAGATGACGCGAATGATTCTGCCTGTTGCGGTAACACCAAATCATTTTTCCAATTTGAAATTTGACTTTGAATTTGGTTGAGCAAATCTAAATCCTGATCGCCTTCACGAAATAATAATTCTTTTAATAAACTGCGAGAGTCTTCGGAATCGAAAATAGAAAAACCAGGTTTTAATCCAAGGTGTTTATGTTCCCGGCGAATGATATTTAAACCCAGGTTGTGAAAGGTGGACACAGTCAAACCTTTTGCCGCACTGCCTTTAACCAGCTGGCCCACACGGTCTTTCATTTCGCGAGCGGCTTTATTGGTGAATGTCAATGCTGCAATATGTCGTGCGGGTATGTCACATTCTTTTATCAGATAGGCAATTTTACGTGTGATCACACTGGTCTTGCCGCTGCCTGCACCCGCCAGAACCAGGCAGGGGCCATCGATATACAGCATGGCTTGACGTTGGCGGGAATTGAGCTGAGTCACAAACAAACCCTGTGGTTACGGTGGGCGGCGATTCTAACAGTCCGTGTTTAAAAATCCTAAGTGATTTTTTCACCATTCGGCTTGATGGATGATCAGACTAGGCTATAACTCATGGATGGTATTTGAATTTTTAATGCGCCTAATTGATATAACAACGGAGATCAAATAAGGATTTTTAAACGCACAATTTCCACTAGAATGATTTTTTTAAGAATCTGCAGGAAACAATTTCCTTGAGTGATAACGTTCGAATTCTTTTCGTCGACCCTGAGCAAGGCGAATATTTATTGGTCGCCGAGTTGCTGTCACACATACGTCATGTCAATTATGATTTGGTTTGGTGTGATACTTTGGATAAGGCGTTGTCGCTTTTATTGTCTGATGAATTTGACGTGGCACTTGTCGATTACTATTGGGGACAAGATTCAGCGCGTGATTTGTTAAATATTGCACGCGTGCAAGCTTGTAAGACGCCCATCGTAATAATGACTTATGAAATAGAAGCACAGGTGGCGGAAGATGCTATTCGTGTGGGTGCTGCTGATTATTTAATAAAAGATCAAATCGATGCTCCACTTCTGGAGCGAACATTGCGTTATGCCATTGAGCGCAAAATGCTGGAGCAGCATCTGGCGAGGCTCGCACACTATGATTCTTTAACGGATGTTCCCAATCGTATTCTTTTTCGTGATCGCCTTGAACATGCCATTTTGTTGGCTGAGCGCGATACTACCAATTTTAGTTTGATGTTTATTGATTTAAATGGATTCAAACAAGTTAATGATAATTTTGGTCATGATGCTGGTGATGAAATTATTAAAGTGTGTGCACAGCGTTTGAATAATTGCTTGCGCCGAAGTGATTCGGTTGCGCGTATGGGTGGGGATGAATTTACATTGCTCTTACAAAATACAGAAAATAATCGTGATGTGGCATTGATTGCAGAAAAAGTGATTCAGGCTGTATCCCAACCTACCGTTATCAAAGGTTATGAAGTTGTGGTTGGATGTAGTATTGGAATTGCCATTTATCCGCAGGCTGGTCGTGATGCAGAAAGTTTGTTAAAACATGCTGATATGGCAATGTATAAAGCCAAGCAGGATTTGGAAAGTAATTATCAATTTTTTACAGAATCCATGAACAAAGATGTTAAACGACAATTACGAATGGAAGCCGATTTGCGTCTGGCACTAAAAAAACAACAGTTTATTTTGCATTACCAGCCACGCATCAATGCATTGACCGGTAAATTAGTCGCGGTTGAAGCATTGGTGCGATGGAATAAACCGGGAGCGGGGTTAATTAATGCCAGTGAGTTTATTACGATTGCCGAGGAAACTGGCGTTATTACCGCGATTGGTTATTGGATCATTCGGCAAGCTTGTCATGATCTGAAACAATTGCAATCGAGAATGGGTTATCAGGTAATGATGGCGATTAATTTATCCCTCAAGCAGTTTCGCGATGAAAATCTAGTGCATCATGTTGCCAGTATTTTTAATGAGTTCGCTATTAATCCTGGTGATATTGAATTTGAAATTACTGAAACCGCTTTTTCAGAAAATCTTGATTTAATTACTCTCTGTATGAAACCTTTGGCTTATTTTGGCGTTAACTTTTTGCTGGATGATTTTGGTTCGGGTCATTCATCGTTGTTACATTTACAGCGTCTGCCTATGAGTAGTGTCAAAATTGACCTGAATTATTTAATTGAATTAAATCGGAGCTTGGTTGATCGCCGTTTGGTTGCTGCGACTATTGCATTTGCCCAGCATTTGGGAAAACAATTGGTAATCGAAGGTGTCGAAACGGCCGAGCAACTTGATTGGCTAGTCGGCCTTGGCTGTGATCAAATGCAAGGATATTTATTTTCAGAGGCAAAAGAGTTGGATGCAGTGCTGGAATATAATATGCCGCGTCATCTGCAATCACAATCAGGATAATTTTTGTTTATTTTCCTTAAAAAATAAATTTAAAAATAACAACGAGTAGTAAATGGCAAAGCCATATTATGTATTGAGTGTTGAATATGGGTTAACTCACTTGCCTGTCCAATGTTCGATAACTTAATGCCTCCGAGATTTCCGTCAGTGTAATTTGATCTTTTTCTGCCATATCGGCCAGAGTACGCGAAAGTTTTAATACTCTGTGTAATGCGCGGGTAGACAATCCCAGCTTTTCAATGGCTTGTTCTAAAAAATGTGAATCTTGATCGCTGATAGCGCAATAAATTTCTATTTCTGATGCCTGCAATTGATGATTAATTTTTCCTTGTCGTACTAATTGTTTTTGTCGAGTTTTTTTCACGCGTTCACGAATCACTGTACTGGATTCGTTATGTTGTTTGGTTAAGAGTTCACCTTGTTTTAACGCACGTACGGGCACATGCATGTCTATGCGATCCAGAAGTGGCCCCGACAATCTATCCCGATAACGACGAATCTGTTCTGATGTGCAACGGCAACGACTATTGTCACTGCCATGATATCCACAAGGGCAGGGATTCATTGCTGCAATCAATTGAAATTTTGCTGGATAACAGGCCTGCGCACGTGCGCGTGAAATTCGAACTTCTCCGTTTTCCAAAGGCTCCCGTAACACTTCCAAAACTTTTCTTTGAAATTCGGGCAATTCATCTAAAAATAAAACGCCTGAATGCGCTAAAGAAATTTCACCGGGTTTTGGATTTGATCCTCCTCCTACTAATGCCGCCGCAGAACTTGTATGGTGCGGGGCACGAAAGGGTCTCTGTCCTAAAGCTAATTGATTGTCTGCAGATGCAACAGAATAAATTGCCGCTACATCCAGCATTTCTCTTTCTGTTAACACGGGTAATAAACTGGCCAATCTGCTGGCAAGCATGGTTTTGCCAGTACCAGGTGGTCCATAAAGTAAAAGATTGTGTCCGCCGGATGCGCAAATTTCCAGCGCGCGTTTTGCATGTAATTGGCCCTTTACATCAGCAATATCCAATCCACCCTCAAGTGCGACAGGTTTGGTGGGAATTTGCTGATGTAAAAATTCACGGCCATGCAGATGCGCACAGACTTGCAATAAAGAATCAGCGGCAAATACGCGAGTTTGGCTGCCCATCGCAGCTTCGGCTGCATTATTGCGGCTAATGATCAGTGCCCGTTGTGCATCGCAAGCGGCAAGTGATGCCGGTAAGGCTGCGTTGACTCCGCGCAATTCACCCGAGAGTGCCAATTCACCGAGGAATTCGGTTTCTTGCAGACTTTCGAGAGGGATTTGTCCTGATGCCGCTAAAATTCCCAGCGCAATAGCCAAATCGTATCGTCCACCTTCTTTGGGCAGATCAGCCGGAGCTAAATTGACGGTTATTCGTCTTGCAGGAAATTCGAGATAGGAATTAATGATCGCACTGCGAACGCGGTCTTTACTTTCTTTGACGGCAGCTTCAGGCAAACCAACTATGGATAACGCAGGCAAGCCATTGGAGAGATGAACTTCGACGGTAACCAGCGGAGCTTCGATACCTAATTTTGCGCGGGAATAAACTATAGCGAGTGACATGCTTCCATCCTTGTAAAGTAAAAATCCAGTGAGCGAACTATACCCGAGTCGTTTTCGATTGCCTAGTTTGAATCTTTTTTCTGTTCCAGTTCCACTAGTTTTGCTTCCAACAATTCCAATTTTGCACGCGTTCTTTGTAGTACGGCGGTTTGTGCATCGAATTCGTCGCGGGTGACCAGATCCAGTCTGGATGCGGCTGATTCGAACAGGTGTTTTAAATCTTGACGGGAGATGAGATCCTCCTTGGGTAGCAATGACTGAATTTGCTCAAATAGTTGATGGATGGTTGTGATCATAGATTTTATCTCGATAAAAATGTCACTTTGTGAGTCGTTGGTGCTGACTATATCAGCTGTTGATTTGAATTTCCTGAATTGATTTTCCCCGCAAAAGTGCAAAATTTAGCTGATTAATCAATATATTTTTCCCTGTTGTCTGATAAAACCACTTGCTTGCCTCATTGTGGTGCCTTGCCTTTTGGGTGCGGTTCCAAGTTGGTGCTCACTTCTCTTTTGCCAGTGTTATTGCGTCACTCCAATAATGTTGAAAATTTCTAACCATATGTTTCCAAACGCTTTTTATATATTGGCCTGTCTTGTGCAATTTTCCCCGTGTAGATGGTATGAGGATTTGGGCGTCCTTTGTTTTTTCAAATAAATGGCGTTTGGGTCGTAGAGTGTTTTCGATATTCCGCATGTTTCTGTGCGGTGATTTTTTCAGGAGAAACCAATGAAATTGGTAACAGCGATTATTAAACCCTTTAAGTTGGATGTGGTGCGTGAAGCCCTGTCTGAGATTGGGATCAACGGTATGACAGTGACTGAAGTGAAAGGTTTTGGTCGTCAGAAAGGCCACTCCGAGTTATATAGGGGCGCTGAATATGTCGTTGATTTTCTGCCAAAAACAAAAGTTGAAATCGCGGTCTCTGACGCTGAGGTGGATAAGGTAGTTGAAGCAATTACCAAAGCAGCCAACAGCGGCAAAATCGGTGACGGCAAGATTTTTGTGTCTAGTTTGGAACAGGTGGTGCGGATTCGTACGGGTGATACCGGCGATCAGGCACTGTAACAATAACGAATCTTATTTTTAGCTGTCGATAATCACCTTAGGAGTAATCCCGTGAAAAGATTGATCTCAATGGGCGCCAAACTTGCCCCACTTGCAGTATTAGCAACCCTATCTCTGGCTTCTGGTCAGTTGTTCGCACAAGAAGCGGCTGAAGCAGCAGCTGCACCAGCAGCACCCAGTTTTGAAAAGGGTGACATAGCCTGGATGATGACCAGTACCTTGTTGGTTCTGTTCATGGTCCTACCTGGGCTGGCACTGTTCTACGGTGGCATGGTTCGCGCCAAAAACGTTTTGTCTCTGGGTATGCAGATTTTTGTTACCTTCTGCTTGATCAGTATTCTTTGGGCAATCTATGGATACTCTCTGGCATTCACCGCGGGTAATGAGTTTATCGGTGGGTTCGACAGGCTATTCCTGAAGGGTATGCTGGATGAGGCGGGCAACCTCGTTGCTGCAGCGACTTTCAGCAAAGGTGTTTATATCCCTGAATATCTATTTGCTGCCTTCCAGATGACTTTCGCTGCATTGACACCCTGTTTGATAGTAGGCGCTTTTGCTGAGCGTATGAAATTCACAGCAGTATTGTTGTTCATGGTGTTGTGGTTCACTTTTGCTTA
This sequence comes from uncultured Cellvibrionaceae bacterium, assembly GCA_964537795.1. Lineage (GTDB taxonomy): Bacteria > Pseudomonadota > Gammaproteobacteria > Pseudomonadales > Cellvibrionaceae > Cellvibrio. Next base: position 12,752 of record CAZICR010000009.1, read on the forward strand.
CTTGCCAATCGCACACATGGTGTGGTTCTGGGCAGGTCCTGATGCTTACACAACCGCTGAAGCTGCTGCTGAAGCTGGTGCAATGGCTGGCTTCCTCTTCCAACACGGTGCGCTGGATTTTGCCGGTGGTACAGTAGTCCATATCAACGCAGGTATCGCAGGTTTGGTAGGTTGTCTGTTAATCGGTAAGCGTAAAGGTTTTGGTAATCAATCATTGGCTCCACACAATGTTCCTTTCACTATGATTGGCGCTGCGTTGCTCTGGGTAGGTTGGTTCGGTTTCAACGTAGGTTCAAACCTTGAAGCTAATGCTTTTGCTGCCCAGGTCTTTATCAATACTTTCCTGGCAACGGCTGCTGCTGTATTAGCTTGGACCTTCGGTGAATGGGTATTACGTGGCAAACCCACTATGTTGGGAGCTGCTTCTGGTGCTGTCGCTGGTTTGGTTGCTGTCACTCCAGCTTGTGGTTGGGTTGGACCAATGGGTGCCATTATTATTGGTTTGATCGGCGGTTTCATCTGTATGTTGGCTGTGTTGAAACTGAAAGCTGCTTTGGGTTACGACGACTCCTTGGATGTATTTGGCGTTCACTGTGTTGGCGGTATTATCGGTGCGATTTTGACAGGTGTGTTCAACAGCCCTGATCTTGGTGGTACTGGTATATATGATTATGTTGCGGGTACTTGGGGATATGCTGGTATGGGCACTCAAGTCTGGGCACAAACCAAGGGCGTGTTGATCACAATCCTCTGGTCTGGTGTAGTCTCATTCATCGCATTCAAATTAGTTGACGTAATTATCGGCTTGCGTGTAACCGAAGAAGTGGAAACTGAAGGTTTGGATACTGCCGAGCATGGTGAGCGTGGTTATCACATGTGATCCTGAGTTCTCCCCCGGTAACGGGGGAGACTTAATGTGGTTTAGACAAATGGCAGAATTGCCATAGAATAGAGAACGATGACAGGTGCTTTTGACAAACCGAAAGTGGTATCTTAAGACCCTATTGAAATGTCCGTCCTTTCGACAATAACGCAGGAAACTACAATGAAACTCATTACCGCTGTCGTAAAACCATTCAAACTTGATGATGTCCGCACTGCACTTTCTGATGTAGGCGTAACGGGCATGACTGTGACTGAAGTTAAAGGTTTTGGCCGTCAAAAAGGTCACACCGAATTATATCGTGGAGCAGAATATGTTGTGGATTTTCTGCCCAAAGTCAAAATTGAACTTGCTGTTGACGATTCGATGGTTGAACGTGCAGTTGAAGCTATTACCAAGGCTGCGCATACAGGCAAAATTGGTGACGGAAAAATATTTATTTCTTCGCTTGATGAAATAATTCGAATCCGTACGGGCGATACTGGGCCTGCAGCTGTTTAAATCCGTTTTATCAAAAAACGCTGCCTAGAGCAGCGTTTTTTTTGCAGAGGATTTGCTTGCAAGAAAAATTATTACTAGAATTCCCAACATTGGGAGCGAAATTGAAGATGAATTCAAATAAGCTGATCGGTAATAACGTGTTCCAGGTGGCAATATGAGTGATGAAGATCCTATCAATGACGAATTGGAAGAGTCCCCGATTGAAGGGGAGGAAGAAGTAGATGATGTGGAAGATGTGGCGGATGGAGAAGACGCCAGCTTTGCTGCATCGCCAGCCAGTAAGGCTGCTGATGAAATTGAGGCAATGGAAGATTTCAGCATTGCTTCCCGTCAAAAAGCAAGGGATGAACTGGAAGCGCAAATAGCAGCGTTTTTAGCGAGAGGTGGAAAGATCAATCAGGTGGAGCCCAATGTCACGGCCGATCCTCCAAAAAAACCTACCTCTGACTACGGCGGTCGTCCAATCTAGTATTAAAAATAGCCTCCATGTGAGGCTATTTTTTTGGTCGATTTTTTCAAACCAATTCGATTAGAATGGTCGCGCATTCTGTTTTATATCGAATGGTACAGTTAATGCTTATCGTTCGTTGATTCATATCGATATCAATAATTTTTTACGAATTTACAACGATATTGATCGTGGAATTTCTCCAGTAGGTTGTTATCAACCTGATTAATCATCTAACAGAGGATTGACTTATGTTACTCGCTCTCGTTTTTAATTTTATGCAGGTTAGTCGCCTGCCAGTTATTAGAGGAGTCAGCAAATGTTAACGGGTTTTGTTGCGCTCTATTTGATTATTTCTATTGGCATAGGTGTCTATGCGGCCACCAAGGTTCACAATGCCAAAGATTACGTTACTGCAGGTAGAAGTTTACCTATGGGCGTTGTCATTGCCATGGTGTTTGCTACCTGGTTTGGTGCAGAAACTGTTTTAGGTGTACCGGGAACTTTTATTGAATCGAATCTGGGAGGGCTCATTTCTGATCCATTCGGCGCCTCATTTTGTTTGATATTTTTCGGATTAATTTTTGCGCGCCCTTTGTACCGAAAAAATTTGCTGACGCTGGGTGATTTTTATCGCGATAAATACAGCAAGCCTGTAGAAATTGCTGTCTCGATTGCAATTGCACTTTCTTATTTGGGGTGGGTGTCCGCACAAATTACTGCACTGGGTTTGACTTTTAATGTGCTGACCGGTGGTGATATCAGCATGGCACTTGGCATCATCATTGGTGCCAGCGTAGTACTTCTCTACACTCTATTTGGTGGCATGTGGTCAGTTGCTTTGACAACAGTTGTGCAAATGACAGTGATTGTTATTGGTTTGTTGTGGATTGCATTTTTATTGTCTGAACAAACACAAGGTGTGATGCCTGTGATTCAACATGCTGCTGATGCTGGCAAGTTTGAATTTTGGCCGACACTTGAATGGGCTGCAATCATTACGTTTATTGCCGGTTTCCTCACTCTGGGTTTTGGTTCAATTCCGCAACAAGATGTTTTCCAGCGTGTTAATTCCTCCAAAAATGAAACAGTTGCTGTATGGGGAACAACCATTGGTGGCATAGCCTATTTCTTTTTTGCCGCAGTACCGATTTATCTCGCGTACTCTGCGTTGATGATCGATCCACAAATGGCAGCACAAGTAGGTGCAGAAGATCCGCAAAAAGTATTGCCCACTTTTGTACTCAGTCACATGCCTCTCTACGCGCAAATTATTTTCTTTGGTGCACTTTTGTCAGTGATTATGAGTACTGCCAGCGGTACTTTACTGGCACCTTCTGTGACCTTGTCAGAAAACGTCATCAAAGAACTTTTGCCTAATGGAACGGCTATGACGGATAAACAATTTCTGTTGTTGATGCGAACTGTCGTGGTGGTATTCACTATTCTGGTAACAGGCTATGCGCTTTATTCTCTGCAGCATGAAACCTCTATTCATGCCATGGTTGAAAATGCTTATAAGGTGACATTGGTGATGGCGCTGGTTCCATTATTTGCGGGTTTGTTTTGGAAGAAGGCCAGCAACTTTGGTGCATCCAGCTCAATCATCGCGGGCTTGCTGGTGTGGTTGCCTTTGGAGTTTTTTGGCAGCGCAGAGTCTGGCAATGCAATGATCAGCTTTGTTGTTGAACAAGATATCGCCCACTTTGTTGGTTTTATCGTGGCAGCGGTTGCGATGATTGTCGGCAGTTTGATCAAGCCATCTGACAAAACGGTTTGATTTCTTACTACAGGCAGGTGATCAATCACCTGCCTGTCCCTCTTGTTGGAGTTCAAGTGGTATCATTCGCACTTTTCCAACTCCAAGTGTTTGATTTATGCCCGAAACCCCCATCTTACGTATTGCTACTCGCAAAAGTCCTCTGGCTCTTTGGCAAGCGGAATATGTTAAATCGCAACTTGAATTACATCATCCGCAATTGCAAGTTGAGTTGTTACCACTCACCAGTCGAGGCGATAAAATTCTCGATGTGCCTCTGGCTAAAGTTGGTGGCAAAGGTTTATTCGTAAAAGAGTTGGAGCAGGCGCTGCTGGAAGGCGATGCTGATATCGCCGTGCATTCGATGAAAGATGTTCCTATGGAATTTCCCAAAGGTTTGGGGTTGGCCGTGATTTGCCCGCGCGAGGATGCTCGCGATGCGTTTGTTTCCAATCAATTTCAATTTCTGGATGAATTGCCAAAAGGCAGTGTGGTTGGAACTTCCAGTTTGCGCAGGCAATGTCAGTTATTAGCGCAAAGGCCTGATCTGCAAATTAAATTTCTGCGCGGTAATGTGCAAACGCGATTGCAAAAACTGGATGATGGCGAATATCACGCCATTATTTTAGCGGCGGCGGGTTTGATTCGTTTGCGACTTGAAAGCCGTATTAAAAGTTTGTTAACACCGGAGCAAAGTTTGCCAGCGGGTGGGCAAGGCGCGGTAGGAATCGAATGTCGAATGGATGATGTTAGTACCATTAATTTGTTACAGCCATTGCATCATTCATTAACAGCAGAACAGGTGATTGCCGAACGCGCGATGAATCGTCGCTTGCAGGGGGGGTGTCAGGTTCCGATTGCCTGTTATGCCATACATCAGTTTGATAAATTATGGCTACGCGGTTTGGTAGGTGATCCCGATGGAAGTTTATTGTTGAAAGATGAAATATCAGGGGCGCCTGAAGATGCAGAGGTAATGGGCGTCACTTTGGCGGATCGTTTGTTAGAAGCAGGCGCTGATAAAATTCTTGCAAAAGTTTATGCTGAATAAAGTTCCAACAGTAGTGATCACCCGTCCGATAAAGCAGGCAATGCTTTGGGCAGAAAAGTTGCAATCGGAAAATATCCAATCGCAGATCATTTCGTTGATGGAAATTAAATCTTTTCAAAACGACAGCATTGAAACCGAATCGGTAAGGTTGATCAAAAATTGCATATTGGATTTGGATTTGTTTCAGAAAATAATTTTTGTCAGTCAAAATGCAGTTGAACAAGGAATGGAGTGGATAGAGGCTTATTGGCCTCAAATACCACAGGGTGTTGAGTTTTTTGCAATTGGTGAAACTACGGCTAATCTGTTGCGCAGTTATGGAGTAGATGTTCAGGATCTTTCTATCTTGACCAATGGTGATATGACCAGTGAAACTTTATTATTGGCGGAAGGATTGCAAAATGTTGTCGATGAGAAAATTTTAATTGTGCGAGGTGTGGGTGGGCGCGGACATTTGGCTGAAGGCTTGATAAAACGCGGTGCCTTGGTCAAATATTGTGAAGTGTACCAACGACAAATTCCTGCTTCTGCAAAAGATACATTAGGCAATTGGTTAGGAAGTATTAATCAGGAATCCAATAATCACTATTTGCTGGTATTTCACAGTGGTGAGGCACTACAAAATTTTCAGCTGTTAGTAACAGATTTAACAAAAGAAATCTCGATAGGACTGCATCAGTTGTTAGAGAAAACATTTGTTCTGGTTCCAAGCAAAAGATTGGAGTTGGAAGCAATCAGTGCCGGATTCAAACATTGCATTGTTGCCGCGAATGCAACAGATGAAGCCATGACACTTGCAGTTAAACAATATTTTCGGAGTAACTAGAGTGACAGAAATCAATACTGCACCGACAAATGACCATTTATCAAATAGTTCACAGATCAAAGTTGTTGGACGCAACACAGTTATTTGGATATGCCTCTTTACTTTGTTTATTGCGGTGGTTGCCTCAATATGGTTTATCCGTCATCAATTTGAATTGCAACAAACAGCATTGGCCAGCATGCAGGATCAGATACTGCAACAAAAAGAAAAATTATTTCTGGATCAGGAAATTCTTGCCA
>CAZICR010000010.1:0-18393 GCA_964537795.1 uncultured Cellvibrionaceae bacterium
CACCGCCCTGCTCTGCTTATGTCAGGACGTGATGTACAACAACCAACCTTTTGCCATTGTGGAAAATGTGATAGTTCATTCACAATATCAACGCGAAGGTATTGGTAAAAGCATGATGGATTACATTGAAGATTTTTGTTTGCAAAAGGATTGTTCAAAAATCATGTTGCTCACTAGCAACGAAAACCGAAATGCTCGCGATTTTTATACCGCTATGGGTTACGACCCTGATGCGAAGATTGGTTTTGTAAAATACAGAAAATATTTCAGCCATTAATTTCCCGACAGGAACTTTATTATGAACCTCACTGCATCAGGCATAGCCATCCGATTTTTGTTTGCATTATTATTGGTGCTACTCAGCTACAACCCCAGCGGCTATTCTTATTTTCACTGGCTCTACAACACCATTGCCCACATCACACCTTATATAGTCATCGCAGGCATTCTGTTACTGATTGGCTGGGGTGTTTATATTAAAGCCACACTTAACTCGTTGGGCTTTGTTGGCATAATGATTCTTGCTGCACTCTTTGGCAGTTTGGTATGGCTATTTATTTACTGGGGCTGGTTAAGCGTCACCAATATTTCCGCCATGGCCTGGGTGATCGAAATTTTACTGTCTGCGTTGCTCTGCGTTGGTATGTGCTGGTCGCACTTCACTCGTCGCATGAGTGGGCAGGTGGATGTTGATGAAATCGAAGAAAGATAATCACAAAGGAATATTATCATGTTAGATAAGATGAAAGATCTCGGCTCACAAGTTCTGAGTAAAACCAACGAGACTATAGAGAGCGTCACTGCGTCTGTTACTCAAGGCGTTGACACTTTGAATGAAAAAGCAGTTCGTGCGTCAACATCACAAATGTACAGAATTCTTGAAATTGCACTGGAAGAACTAAAAAATAGACCTTTGGCTGAGCAGCCCCTATCACTGACTTCATCAGTTAATATCGGCATAGCCTCTCTGGAATTGCAAATTCATTTAAATCAAAACCAGGAAAAGGATTCGCAAGCGGCGGAAAAGATTAATATTCAAGCTGAGTAAGCTAAAAAAATGATTCTGAATTGTTTGTCATTTTGCAATCATAAAATGACAAACAATGTCATCAGACAGAAATATTTTTGGTCATTTCGTCTTTTGTTAAGGTCCTAAACGAGTGCGGATGATGAAGATTAAATTCCCTGACATGTTGTCTAATCTCCGGATCGAACCCCGCCTGCCTTATGTGTGCAATAAAATCTCGATAGGCCGCTGAATTTTTTTCAGATGTCGGCAAGGCTTCGTTCGTCAAATCATAATCACCAACAATCTTGGCGCCGCGACTGACATTAGCAGCGCTGCCTCTATCATCAGTGTAATACTGGGACAAAATTAACAATCGTGTTCCAATAAAACAAGCTTCTTCCAAATCATGAGTGACGAAGAAAATAGTTAATTTATATTTTTCATGCAGCTCCATTAAATAAAGTTGCATTTGTTCACGCGTGTCCGGATCCAGTGCACCAAAGGGTTCATCCATTAATAAGATAGGTGGTTTAGTGACTAACGCCTGAGCAATAGCCACTCTCTGTTGCATGCCACCGGATAATTCATGCGGATATTTATGTCGGGCTTCAGTCAAGCGCAATTGTTCCAATACTTCCATGGCAGTGTCATGGTGTGACTGATTAAATCGCCAAGGCAACCACCATTGTTGATCCTTCAAACGCAAACCTAACAAGGTATTTTCCATCACGGTTAAGTGTGGGTAGAGCGAATATTTTTGATAGACGATTCCACGATGAGGATCGGGATGTGAAGCCACTTCGCCATCAATTAATACTTGCCCACTATCAGGAAATTCCTGACCCAATACCAGTCGCAATAAAGTCGATTTACCACAACCACTAGGTCCTACCAAAGTGCAGAGCTCACCTTCAGCAACTGATAAATCCACATTATCCAGAATCACTTTTCCGGTATAACTTTTATAAACGTCTTCAATATGTAATTTTTTATTTGTCATTTTTTGTCTCCCTGATACCAGGGAAATAATTTTCGTTGCAAATAACGAATAGAAAAGTCTATCGTCAAACCCAGCAGAGTAATCCATGCCACATAAGGAATAATAATATCCATCGACATATAACGTCTGACTAAAAATATTCTATAACCCAAACCTTCTGTTGCTGCAATAGCTTCCGACGCAATAACAAATAACCAGGCAGCGCCCAAACTTAAACGTAAAGTATCAAACGCACGCGGCATAATTTGTGGCAAAGCAATGCGATAGACATGTGCTAACTGACTTCCACCCAGTGTGAGCGTTTTGGTAATTTGCTCGCCGGGTAAAGCGCGCGTTGCCAAATAAATATCGCGCGCCATGATGGGGAAGGTACCAATAAAAATTAAGGTTATTTTGCCTAATTCATTAATGCCCAATGAAATAAATAAAATAGGCAAGAGTGCCATAGGCGGAATCATTGAAATAAAAGTGACCATTGGCATGCTTAACGCACTCATGCCACCAAAAAATCCGGAATTCAAACCCAACCAAAGCGCCAACAAAAAAGCAATGCCCACACCAATAACCAGGCGTTTTAAGCTGGCTTTGGTATCTTCATATAAGCGGTAATCACCCGTGCGTTTATCCGGTTCCATCACCATAGGTTTCATGCTGTCCCACATTTGACCAAAACCGGGAAGTAATTTGTCGTTCGGATTTTCTTTATGACGTAAATCCGAAGCAATTTGATAACCCAAAATAATTATTAGAAACGGAATGGTTCCTAAAAAAAATCGAAGCCATTTTGAAGGCTTTGCATGTATGCCCCAAAAACGCGCGGAGGTAGTTTTAGAGTTTGTTGTCACGAGCTAATTCCATATACTGGGTTTCAAAACGCAATTTAATATTTTTTGTATCGCCCAAGGTTTTTCCATTGGGGAATGCAATACCGACAAAATCAGCTGATTTTGCACCTGCGCCAAAGAGACCCTTTTCAAAACTGAATCGACGCACTTTATCCATAGTGTTAATTAACTGCTGATCCAGCGCAATCGCCAAGGCTTTCTCAGCTTTGTAAAACATTTGCGTAGTTTTTAATTGCGCTTCAAATTCTGCTGCAGTACCGCCAGCAGTCTGTGCCATGGCCGCAATCGCCTTCTTCTGAGCCATGCCACCGGAAGACATAACCGACATAGTTTCATACCATGCGCCAGTTAATGCTTTTTTGAATTTATCATCCGCATTAGTGCGCACCACCATCAGATCCAAAATTTCACCGGGAATTTTGGATGAATCAAACAATAGATTCGCATTTTTTATCTGTTTGACCTGTTGTAAAGGTGGATTCCAAGTGACAACTGCAGAATCATTGCTTGTTACAAAGACCGAGGCTATGTCTGCATCAGATGTATTTACAACTTTAACATCCTGTTCGCTCATGCCATTCATTTCCAATGCACGAGCCAACAGATAATGTGACACAGATAATTCAACCAGCATTACCTCTTTGCCTTTTAAATCTTTAACACTGGAAGCGTTTCGCATCACAATGCCATCATTACCGTTTGAATAATCACCGACAATTAAAACCGTGGAATCAACACCACCTGAGGCGGGAATGGTCAAGGCATCCATATTGGTCATGACACAAGCATCAAATTGTCCGGTGGTATAAAGATTGATGGATTCAATATAGTCATTCACCAGAGTCAATGAAATTTCGATTCCATATTTATCTGCCCACTTTTTCAAAATCCCACTTTCTTCTGCAAAACCCCATGGCTCCCACCCGGTATAATGCGACCAAGCTACTGAATATTTTTCTTTTGCCTGAACAAATCCCGCACAGAAAACAACACTCAAGATTGCCAGATATTTTGCATACACTCTCATTATTTGGATTCCTTATTCACCATTTCAAAAATGTCATTAATATCGCCAGAGCCTAAACTCATCTTTTCCTGGGATTGACGACCACGCACTAAGGATTCAATCCGCTCGGCACATTCGCGATTAGCGCCATCCAACTCGGCAATATTATTTTTCATAGCAGGTAACGCATCACTGCGAAACTTCTCAATATCATCCAACGCCGAAATAATATTGCTGAATGCTGATTTTAATTTTTCAATATCCAACATGGCCGAAGCCGCTTGCTTGTGGATTTCAACGCCCTGGGTTTTTAATTTTTCTGCAGTGCCTGCAATTAAATCGTTGGTGACCTCCATTGTGGATGTCACACTTTTTAACGCAATCCGCTGATTTTCAGCTGCCAACGCAAAGGTAACCGCTGTACTAAGCGCCGTGACTGTGACATTGAGTGCACGCTGAACACCGCGAATTAATTCTTTGTTATTACGTACAATCACTTCAATGGTTAACACTGCTTGCTGCGCAACTGCTTGTTGTTGTTGAAGATCAATAATACGTTGACGCAATGGAAATAATAATTCTTGTTCGATATAGGAATAGCGAGGATCATCCTGCGTAATTTCGTTTAGTTTTTGACTAAGTTTTTGATCAACTAACTGACCAAGAACAACGGCTTGTGCCAATTTACCGGTCAGACTTCGAAAATGCGTTTGATCATCTGTCAAAGTAATGTTGTCGCGCTTGAGTTGATCGCTACCTTGTTTAAGCGAATCAACAATATTATCCAGAACACCAGATGAAGATTGAAACATCGAAAAATAACGTCGAATAGGTGAGCCAATAAATGGCAACTTACCTAAGATTCGACGCACAGATGAGGCATTGAAATCATATTTGTTAGGATTTAAATCTTCCACTTTGTCGCGTAAATCCAAAAGAGATTTGGCAACAGGCCCACCATCTTCTGTATTGCGCGCTAAGGTCGCTATAGGTTGCTTTAACATTTGTGAACGTCTGGCGACCTCTTCTTGAAGGTTTAATGCCATTGTTTCGACGGAACTGGTCGCTTTCACTTTTTCAGTTTGATTGTGCACATCAACTGCAAATAAATGTTCAACAATTTGATTCGCTGCAGTCTCTACTTCTTGATTAGAAGTCGGCGCGTTGATGACCTCCGGAGCCAGAATATCCTTGGTAATCACTTTTAAGGATTCCGTTTTGCTTTCTGCATGAACTGTGCTCATAGTTACATCCTCTGGTTTAATAATAGTTCAGCTTATCGCTGTGAATATTGGGACAGCATATTGCCTAAACGTTGCAATTCATCGATAGCCGATTCGGTATCGCTGTCAGCCATACTGGCATTGGTTTGGGTTTTAGCGAGCTTGTGAGTGACTTGATCCAAGGTTGCTAATGCTTTTTCATTCATCAACATCAAATCATCAATTTGTTTAAGCGTATTGTGATAACCCGTTACACGTTTTTCGATAGCTTCACGTTCATCAGCGTGCAAGTTGCTATTGTTTAATCGCGATTCCAATTCTTGAATGTTGGTAGCATTGATCGCTTTGTGAGATATCACAGCATCGCGTAAATTATCCATTCCCGATAAATAGACTTGCTCCGCCACATTCATATAACGCAAAAAGGTCAACTCGGTCGGATTGAATCTGTCATCCAGTACATCAACAAATGTAGCAAAATGCGACTGAAAACTTTCCAATTGTGTTTCTGCTTTGCGCAGTTTGAATTGGGCAATATTTTCTTTTAAATCTTTCACAACCACTTCACGTCGTTTTTCCATTTCCTGGGTTATTTGACTCATTATTTTTTTAATATTTTCATCGCGTTTGAGCGCGAATAAAGTCGTGAAGCCGCCAATCGAAACACTGGCACCCACGGCAATTAAGCCAGTTAAAATACCCGTAAAACCGAACAAACTACCTGCAACCAATCCCAACGTTGTCAGTGCAGCAGGATAGGCCACTACCGCACTCCCCAAGGATTGCTTCAGCAATTTCTTTTTAATGTCATCCAAAGATGATGCAATTTCTTGAGCCATTTATTTTTGAGCCGTTTATAGAGGTGATCCCAACAACACGATTTCGACACGAGGCAAGCGGTAATGATAAGCACGATTCGATTCACCCGCCAACTTTGGCAATGGGCGTTTGGGACCGAAGCCCACTGCACGCACTCGGTTTGGCTCCATACTATGCGTTAATTGAAAATATCGCGCAACCGCATCGGCTCGCGATTGCGACAAGGAAATATTTTCCTGCTCATCACCTTTAATGCCGGAATGCCCACGAACCTCAACCCGAAAATTCGGATAGTGTGACAAGTTTTCAGCAATTTCATCCAGCGTCTTTTTATCTTCCAAACTTAAGTTATCACTGCCAGAAGCAAACACAATCGGGCGTAATTTCAACGTGCCCACTTCTTTTAACTTGTCCCACTGTTCAGGCGTCAAAGGCGCATGTACTTCAGACGCCTCTGAACTCTTTGAATTGACCGATACAAAATCGGATTGTAAATAAAGCTGATGAATAAACTCACTCTTCACAATGCGATAGGGATCTTTATCAGGTAGCGGATTGGATTTTAAATCGCCGTAAACTTTCAAGACATCAATTGCGGACTCAATTGAACTAATCACTGCTTCGGATGAGGTAACGTCCGCGGTATGCGCCATCCATATCTCAGCATTTTCAGAAAGCGACACCCATTGCACCCCATTTAACATAGAAGCAACTTCATTGGATTTTAAGCCCGTAAAATCTTCCAACTCTTGTGCAAACAATGCTTCATCATCACGATACTGTTTCAGACTGCGAAAATAATGTTGTAAAAAAGTAGAAATTTTTTGTTGATCCTGAAGGCTTAAATTTCTATTGGCCAACAATACGTCGACAATTAGTCGTTTGGTTTGTTCTGTGCCTATCACTCGGTGATATTGCCCTGTCGCAATTGCACGACTAACATCCGGCTCCCATAAAATGGCTGCATCAACTTGGTTTTGTTGTAAAGCATCCCAAGCCGCCGTTGAACCTGTCACTTCTACGCGCCAGGGTTTACCTTTCGATAAAGTTTCAATATCGAAATGCACTGATAAAGATTTTGCTAAATAATCACTGGGAGAATTCGGGGTTAACGCAATTTTGGGATTACCGGATTTGAGTTCGTCCAAAGAGGCGTAGCGTCCACTTTTTGCAATTAATGCATCGCCACCTTTTGATTCATCAATCACTGCCACAATCACGCCGGGATATTGCGGTACTTGTCCATTGGCAATATAACTATCCACTGATGCCACTGCAAAATCATAGTGGCCTGTTGCCAAACCTTCCATACGCGCAGTGTAATCTGCTTGATCATCAACACATTCCAATGAATAACCAAATTCGCGTAATTTTCGTTTTAAGCCTGCAGAACATAATGGGTAATAACCCACCCAGGAATCCACCGCAATACGAATAGTGTCTTTAATACCGGCAGAATCCGAACTTTCAGAAAATGCATTCTCAACTTGTTTTTTATTCCAGCTCCAATAGCCCATCAAACCGAGCAACCCCAGCACCAACACAATTCCCGCAAATTTAAGATGATTGCCCATCACACTGTCCTATTGTTGAAACACTGTCATGTCATATTCCACGGATTCAGCTAACACACTCGAAAGCCCTTTCGTCAATTCATCAACGCTGTTTGCTGAACGATAATCTGTAAAACCCGGCATATTTAATGAGTGACCTGCATCAATACAAAAACCAATCGTGTGAATGACAACAGGTGTTTTTTCTAAAATCGAATAAACAGTTTGTCGCGGATCTTCTCCGTAATTGGCTTCGCCATCGGTTACTATCACAATATGATATTCGCCATAACCCAATTGGGATTTCGCATGTTCTTCAACAGCAGTAAAACTGGTGATAAGCGCAGTGTTTAACGGCGTACCGTTTCCGGCATCAATCGATTTTATCGCACGCAGCACCTGACCGCGATTTTTTCCCAATGGAACCTTTTCGGAAATACCCATGTTCTCAAATGTCAACACACCAATATTGGCATCGGCAGGCACCTTATTAACGAAAGCAGTGACCGCTTCTTTTGCCACATCAATTTTAGTTCGACCATCAGTGCATCCTGACTCCAACATTGAACCGGAACCATCAATCATTAAATAATAATTGGCAGCCAAAACATCAGGTGCAACGCTCACTACCTGTTGCGCATCAGGCCAAGTATAGTCTTTGGAAAATGCATAATAATGCCGGGCATTTTCCAGTGATAACTCCGTTGACGACTCTGAATTTGATGGCGGATTGCCATCACAAGCCGATAAAAAAATACCAATGATTAGACAATAGAGAATTTTCATGCGTGTAGTCCTGATCAATTCCATTAAAGTGGATTAAACACTGAAGATTCAGCTTCAACTTGAATAATGCGAAACACCACGCGCATATTCGATTTCCATTCGGCTTCATTTTTTGGAACACACAAATCATCACCACAAATACCGGTTTTAGGCATAGAAATTCCTTGACCCGCTACCACAAACTGGCTGGGATCAAGCACAATCGATTTATTTTTTCCATATTGCAACAAAGCATCGCGCACTGACTGCGCCCTGCTGTAACTTAAATTTTTAGCAGACTGCTTTATTTGGCCCAACACCAATGCTGATGCATTGGATTTTTTTGAACGCAAATATTGCATAGGGTCAGAGTGACCTTCGACAGTAATCAATGCGCCGCCATAAGTGGTGGCCAATTCGATTACTTTGTCAAACGCATCTTGATACAAATCCGGAGTGAACGAATTTTGATTGGGCGCAAAAAACACTTCGAATGAATACAATTCACCATCATCCAATCGCCCTTGTTGTTGCATACGCGTGACCACAGCATTGGCTGCATCCACATTAAAACTTTGACCTGATTCTGCACGAACATTGCCAAGATTATTTTGCAGCGCCGCATAATCCCAGGCCGCTGCTTTTATTGGATTGCCACCTGTTGCCAAACCAAATTGTTTAATACCAGACAAGGATTCACTGGCAATCACTTCAAATCGTCGTGCAACACCGGCACCGCCACTGAAAAAACTTTTGTTGCCATTAAAGAGCGATAATTTTGCATCGGTATACATGCCTTGCGCATCAGCAACTGCCGCTTCACTATCCAACAACATTTTTGCAGAGGCTTTCATTAAGGAATTAAATTCAGCGGCTTGCGATGCTTTGTTACTCACCAATGTATGCACAGACTCCTGGGACTTTAATAAGGCTGTAACAAATGCTTGCACTTTGGTGCGATTTTGTTCCAGATAATCCGCACGCACCGCATAGACATCAACAATCACTGTGTTGGCTGTTTTGGTTGACATTAAAATGCGTGCACCGCGTACAGAATCTTCTGCACCGGTTCCTACATTGCCATTGGATGTTAACGCCAAAGCATCAGGTGTAATCACAAACACGGCATCCACATCTTTTTCACGTAAGGCTTCTGCAGGGCTGTTATCTGTTCCGGTCAAATCCTTCACCCATTTCACTTTTACATCCGCCAAAGACAAACCCGCATCTTTTAAAATACGCGTCAAATAATCCAAATGCGGACCATAAGCTTGCAACACCAAAGTTTTACCTTTCAAATCAGCCACTGTGTTGATGCCATCTTTGACGACCAACGCATCACCACCCGCAGAATCCGATAATTTTGCAATCACAACCGGGCGCGTTCTGGCATCTTTCGCCAATAAGTCAGACGCCATACTGACCATGCCCATAGTGCCGCGCAGATAAGGTGTTTGACCGGATAAGTATTTTTCCAATTGTTGAGTGAAGACATCCTCCCTCACCAATTTAAAATTAAGCCCCGCAACACCAAATAATGAATCGCTTGTTGTAGAGACGGCATTTCCATTGGCTGCAATAGTGGCTATATCAGCCCCCCAGGAAATAATGGGCAAATCCAAATTACCCGTTCTCACATTCCCCACCGGTTTGTCCTTTAGCAAATTCGCAATAGGTGCTGGCTGGATGTATTCCACTGCCTGCAATAAGGGCGCCACGACGACTAACAATATTCCAGCGATAACCCGTTGAATCTGCGTTTTCATATAATTCCCCTTTAGCTTGTCACATGTGTTGCCGATGCTAAACCATTTGAAACTGATTGCAAATGAATTTCAAATGGCTCCAAATATTCAGGATATTTTCTCACTGATTTCCATCATTTGAAAAACATTGTATGGATCGAAAAGACATTTCAAAATAATCGCGTGCTTCTAACATTTTTTACTCCCTGGTGGCTGTTACGATTTAAATTTAAGAAAACTCTTTCCACAAACCTTCAAATTCACTTAAATAAGCTGTGACCAATTTGGGTTCATCGGTGACTAAAATATTTTCCTGATTGTAGTCAGTGGCGGAGCGCGTCCAGTTAAAACTACCGTTGACGAGAATCTTTTTGTCAATTACCGCAAATTTGTGGTGCATGTGATTTTCGCTGGCATCCATACGCACCGGTAAGCCGAGGTCGATTAAATAGAAAACATCGCTACCTTGATCACGTGCTTTATCGTTGTCAGTAATTAACCTGACATTCACTCCGCGCTTATGTGCCGCAAGAATCGCATCAGAAAGACGATCGTCTGAAATAGTGAAAACGCTGATGTCGATTGAATTGCGTGCGCTAACTAATAAATCCAGCAACTGACGACGACAATCTTCGCCGGGGCTAAAATGAGCTTCCGCAATGGATGAGGTTTCGGATTGGCGACAATTATCAATAGTTTTATTGAGTTTCTCCAGCCAGAGCAAAGTTGCAACAGCATTATCGCCCCCACTCCGAATAGGTGCTCGTGCAAACTCAAACGCTTTGTTACGAGCAAATGCGATATCGTCGTTAGCGAGTCGGGGCAATATTTCACGCAACTCCAAAGCTTCAGACTGACTTAATTTGAAATCTTCCAGAGTCGCGATTAACCAGTGTTCCAATTCTTGCTGCCGCATACTACTCTCTATTGTCTATTTTTAAAAAATCTGTGACGAATAAAAGCAAAAACTACTCCTGCAAAAGCACCAAATAAATGCGATTCAAAAGAAACTGCCGGATCACCGGGCAATACACCCCAGAGCATACTGCCGTAGAAAAATATCACCACTAATGCAATTGAAATGTTAATAAAGCGGCGATCAAACCAAGCGGTTGCAATGGTTAAACTCCACAGACCAAATATCCAGCCACTTGCTCCCAGATGCAACGCAGGGCGACCAAAACACCAAACCAATATTCCGGTGAGGGTGATAATAAAAAAACTGCTCCATAAATAGTGTCGCAATGAATGCACAAACAACAAACTACTGAAAATAAAAAAACCAATCAGATTATTGATCAGATGAGCCAAGCTACCATGAAGAAACGGCGCCAGATAAATGCCCGGCAGCGAATCCAGTCGCCTGGGGAGTAAACCGAATTGATTTAACCAGCCGTTAAATGCCCAGTTGAAAACATGCGCGACAACCATGATTCCGGCAAACAAAAATAACCAACGAAATTTTGAGGATAGATGCTGCATCTCTTGAGATCCGCTTGGCAATTTTTTTAGGGCGTTGAAGGCGACTTGGGCTTTTTATTGCCTGCCAGCTCCTGCTGCAGAATTTTGATCTGCGCAGATACCTCGACAATTTTTTCATGATCACGCAAGTCTATATCGAGTTTTTTATCCATATTTCTCTTTTTGTACTTGTACAGTGACGTTAATCGTATCAACTTGTTGCTTTAAACGCTTGAGATTTTTTGTTGCCAAATTGATAGCTGTCCCCAATTTTTCAACACTTTGCACTTAATTGCGTGCCGATTCCTTTTCCATCGCCAAGCTAGTTTCAAGATCGGCTATTCTCTCAACAATCTCCATCGCCAATTTCTCATCTGCCTTTTCCAACGCTTTGACAACGTAAGATACATGCTTGGAAATTGATTTTTGCCTTTTTATATCTGATGCGAAGCAGGTTGCTGACCAGGAATAACAAAAAAATCTAAATCTTATTATTCGGGCAACCCATACCCGTGCGCTTTCACACGCAGATGCTATAACTATTTGGCACTATGATAAAAACCCTTAATAATCTGCCAAATCATCTGAGCCACCTCATGACACAATTTTTTTCAATCTTTTCCAGACGCCTGTTTCGGCAATGGTTTGACATTTGGATTGTGTTGCCCGTCTGCCTCGGTGTTTGCCTGAATACAAAAGCAGAAACATCGCAGAATACTGAGACGTATCCGAAAAAAATCCATTTCCGCAATATCATGCAAAATCAGGATATTGCTTTGGGAGAGGTTGAATCCATCACTCAGGACTACGAAGGATTCATGTGGCTGGGAGGACGCAATGCGCTGTTGCGTTACGATGGTTATGAATTTCTCAACATTCCCGTCATCAATTCCGACAACACTGGCGAAACCGTTTCTGCCAGCCAGGTGGTAGGTTTATTTGAAGATAGCCGAAACACCCTTTGGGTTGCCTCCCGCACAGGCCTTTTTGTATATGACCGCTCAAAGGAAGTGCTGTACCAACTGAGAGATAAAGAGGGAACCATCCTATTTAAAGAATCGGTTAATGCCTTGGGTGAAAGTCCCGATGGCAGACTGATTGTTGGAACCTTGAATGGACTTTATTTCCTCGACACTGCCAGCCTTGATATTTCAACCCTCAGAGAGTACGACTCTGAGTCTTTACTCGACACGGTTGTAGCTGAAATTTTAGTTGATCACGATACCTTGTGGATTGGCATCAAAGAAGGACTGGTGCGCATAGACTGGAAAACAAAAAAATCTACGCTTATCCGCCCCGAACCTGACCGCCCGGAATCAACCGCTGACAATAAAATTCTCGGTTTGGCAAAAGACACCGATGGGAATATTTGGGCGGGCAGCGACAATGGCATCTACCGATTGAATCCCATAACCGGTGATATCAAACACTACCAACACGATCCCCATGACCCTCATAGCCTCTCGGCAAAAATGACCAACAAAGTCTTCGTGGATAGACATGGCCGGTTATGGTCAACCAGCGATGGCGGCGGCCTGAATCTTTATGACAAAACCAATGACCGTTTCATACACTTCTTACATCAAGGTGGCATTACGGGTTACTTGAGTAGCAATTCGGTACGCAGTATTTACGAAGATAAAATTGGTGATCTGTGGGTTGGAGCCTACCCCTCCGGGGTCAACGTTTACGACCAATCAACAGCAGCAATAGTCACCTATAAAAAAAGTGGATTCCTCGACCAGGGTTTGCTGGATAACAATGTTGAAGCGATTGAAGAAGACAAGGAGGGTAATCTATGGATAGGCGCTGGAGGCGTTAGCTATCTGAATCGCAAAACGGAAAAATTTAGTCATTATCAACACAATATCGGTAAGGACTCACGCGCTGATTCAAGTTCAATATTAAACGGTGTGGTCGATTCGGATGGAGAAATTCGCTTCGGTTCCTGGGCACATGGCATACAGCTGTATAACAAAGAAAAGGATCGTTTCGACGAAGTTCCGGTAGACCAAACACTGGTGCAACGCGGTAAAAAAACCAGTACCAAACTTAATGATCAAATGGTGTGGAGCGTCTATGAAGATCGCCAGAAAAATATCTGGATAGGAACCCACTCCAACGGCCTGACCAAATTTGACAAAAAAACTGGCATCTACACCTTTTATCCGCACAAAGATACTGATCCCTCAACTATCTCCAATGCGTTGGTATGGACATCCTTTGAAGATTCCAAAGGGCGTTTCTGGGTTGGAACGGCCTATGGACTCAACCTGATGGACAGAGAAAAAGGAACCTTTAAACAATATCTACCTAACTCAAACAATGGTCTGACAGATGGCTCAGTACTTTCAATAGCCGAAGATTCCAAGGGTCGAGTATGGTTCGGTACCGATGCAGGACTGCACCTCTATCATCCTGAAACTGACAACTTTACTGTTTATGGCAATAAAAACGGATTTGTTGGTCAGGGCATAAGAGCTGTAGTCCCGGACAAATCGGGCAATCTATGGCTAGGGACCAATAACGGTGTAATCATGTTCAATCCAGACACCAAACTGGTAAGAAATTACACCCGTCATAACGGGGACTTGATTGGCGGTATCACGACCGGTTCGGGAATTGCAATGCGCACCGGAGAAATAGCATTTGGCAGCAGAAATGGACTCTTTATTTTTGATACAGCTAAACTCTTGGTCAATGAAACCATTCCTCCTGTCGTCTTTACTGACTTCAGAATTTTTACCCAAAAAGTGGCGATTGGTGCTGCTGACAACATACTGCACACGGCAATCAATCAGACCCGTCAGATCACGCTGGATTACACCCAATCCATGATCTCCTTCAGTTTTGCAGCACTGAATTACCGCGACTCGGAAAAAAACCAATACGCCTATATGCTTGAAGGTTTCGATGATAAATGGCGCGAAGTGGGCAACCAACGTTCCGCTCTCTACACCAATCTGCCGGCCGGCAAATACACTTTTCATGTTAAAGCCAGCAACAACGATGGTGTTTGGAACACCACTGGACGCAGTATTGATTTAATCATCCTACCGCCACCCTGGAAAACCTGGTGGGCTTACAGCCTCTATTCTCTAATTGTCCTTGCCCTTTTGCTATATTTTGCTTACACGCAACATAAAAAAGTACTCGACGAGAGAAAGACCAGCCACGAGCTTGAGTTAAAAGTTGCCGAACGCACAGCGGAATTGCAAATTAAAAATGGAGAGCTGGAAAAAGCTTACGCACAATTGGAGGCGATCAGCTTGTCAGATCCCTTGACCGGATTAAATAACCGCCGCTATTTGCAAAAATTAATTCCCATGGACATTGCGAAAGTTCAACGTGAATACAATCATAAAATTTTCAATCGCCCCGAAAAAAAACCATCGCTGGATTTGACTTTCTTTATTATTGATGTGGATTATTTCAAATCAGTCAATGATGTTCACGGTCACAATGCGGGCGATCAGTTACTCATACAATTGTCGGACTTGCTAACAAAAATATGCCGTGAATCCGATTGTGTCGTGCGCTGGGGCGGGGAAGAATTTTTAATTGTCAGCCGTTTTGCTGATCGGGATGACGCACCACTCATGTCGGAGCGAATTCGCAAAAGCCTGGAAAAACATGAATTCGAATTACCCAATGGCGGCACCTTGAAAAAAACCTGCTCTATAGGTTTTGCCTGTTACCCATTCCTGCGCGACCAGCCATTGGCTTTATCCTGGGAACAAGTGATTGACATAGCCGACCGCGCACTTTACGCCGCCAAAAAATCCGGACGCAACCGATCCATAGGTCTTGTAGCCAATAAGATTACTGACGGCGATGTTTTGTATCAACGCATGTGCAGTGATCTTCAAATCATGATTGAAAATGATGAACTCTCCGTAGTTGCATCTGAACGCGATAAAGTCATTTGGGACTGATTGATATTTTAATCCTATGTAAAACAGCCTTTCTGCCGTTTCGTCACTTTTTATTATGCATTTCCCAAGTTTCCAATTTTTTCTTTTCACTTTTACGCAACAAAACATAAGTTGCGCCTACCCAACCATGTTGCTTTTGCGCGGAATGAAAAGCGAGGATTTCCTGAAATTGTGGAAGCCAATGAGCTATACAACTTTTTAATTGCGCAGGTTGATCACGGCCCTCACCTTTGCCATGGGTGATCAACGCGCAACGAATATCATGCTGCATACAATCATTGATAAATTGAAAGACTGCATTGCGTGCTTGATCCACCGTCATATGGTGTAAATCCAGACGCGCATCAATTTGATATTTTCCCAACCGCAAATTGCGAAACACACCGTTTTGCACACCATCCCGTTTAAATTCCAGTATGGCCAAAGGATCAACCGGTTCAATGTATTCACCGGAAAGAAAGTTTTTATTTTTCGCCAATTCAGCGGTAGCGGCCTTGCGGCGCGTTTCAGCATTGATCGTGTCCCTATGGGAAGACAGGGAAACTTTTTCTTCCAGTTTGATAGGTTTTACATCTTTCATTTTTTGAAAGAATAAACTGCTGTCGTCTTGTTGATCAGACATGTCAAAACCAATAATGAAATTCATAATTAATGAATCATATACCAAGTGAATAATTGAGGGCTATTGGTTTGGCAGGAATTGCAGCAATTTTTGATAGTGCCAATCTGCTATCTCAGCCAGAGAGGTCGATTCAGAAAAACCCAAATACAAAAACAACGCTTTATTACCCATTAACCCGCTCAGCTTGTCGTCTCTGTTTACAAAATAATCCCTGTTCATTTTCCAGACGTCGATCGAAAATTGCAGGGCATTGCTGACGGAACAACGAACAGCCGGATTCACATAAGGATAGATATAAGGCGCACGTGTTATTGTGTCGTCAGGCAATCGTACGACCAAACCTGCATTCGCGCCGTCCAGAAAAAAATCAGCCGCATCCAGAATTTCATTTTGCTGCCTTTCCAGCAGTGTTCGAGTAGCGACAATATTGATGTTGTGCGACGCCAATAAATTCTTTACAAATGCCAGCGTTTTTCCAGAATAAGAATCAAAATCGAAAAGCGCATATTCACCAGATGGAATTTGTTTTAGTTGTTCATCCAATACGGAATATCCTGGCCGGGCAGTAAAAGCAATAAACCGCGCGCCACCCAGATCATACAAACGGGATAAAGATAATGAATAATTGGCAATCAGGGTTTCATCCAGACTTATACTCGCCATCTTATTGAGGGAAACTGAACCAAGGTAAACAGATTCAGACCTGTGAAAATTAATGCCTGAGTAATAACCCTCGCACAATTTGGCAAATTTATTTTCCAATAGATGTCCTTGCGTGATCAGATCCAGTTTGAGCTGAACCTTGTTTAAGGTTTGTGCTTGCCGTAACTGACTGGACGAAATATCAACACTGCCCTCTGCAAATAAAATTCGATCCGATGCGTAATGCTTGTACTCATTAAATTCCATCCTATGCCCAGGGCGGTCGACCACAACACAATGCCCCTTGAATAAAAATGTTTTTACAAAACGTGCATTATCAGCACCACACACATAAAAAACCTTAACGGACTTTGTAGAGTGCCTTTCAATATAACTTTTCAAACGTTGAATAACGTCCGTGAAATTGACAGCAACAGAATTGAATACAGCTTCCCAAGGATCCAACATCAACCAATCACACTGCTCGATTGCGTCTTGTATCAGCTGCATTCGCTTGTCGATATCAATGGACAGGTGGCCACATTTGCGATCAATGTATTCATCATGACTCGGTGAAATATAACCTGCCAATACATGCCAGCCATTCTCCTCCAAAATATGCCTGGCAGATTCCATCATATCAAGATGACCCTGATGAACAGGGCAAAAAGAACCCGTTGTTAGCAAAACACAGGATTTTTCAGTGGTGGGAAGTTGAAAAGAAAGTGGTGTGCAAAGTAGATCCAATGAATCCTGAATATTCCTGTTCACCTTTTCGGTATCATAAAAAAATCCGGCAGATTCAATAAAGCCAAAACCGTGTTGCAGATAAATATCTGCATAAAAATAGTCACGCAATATTTTCCATTGCAGATCATTTGACATATAGTCAACCTGAACCCAGCAATAAACAGGCATAACCAACCATCAGAAAAATCTGCGTTGGTATAAAATAAATCAGGGATATAAAAATAGAATTTCCGTATTCTGAATTAAATGCCAGAGCAATCAAGGGGATCACTATTACCAACGCTATATTGAGTCCCATTGCCCAAAATGGATAACCGGAAAAAAATGGCAAGACTAATAAAATGAAGCCGTAGGCAATCATCATATAACTGCCAAACTTATTCATCTTTCTATTGATAACAATAAAAATCAAAACGCCCAATGACAATAAAACAGAAATGATGAGTGCCGTGTAATCCATTGAATAATGATTAATCAGTTGATACGCCACTATCGCTATAAATATTCTACCTAGAGCAACTTTTAACCTGACAACAAAAAATTCAAGGTTACTCTCGATGCCTTTGAGGTAACTCAACCAATCGACCAATGAAAAGTAAAAACAAAGAGGAATAAAATAAAACCCCAGGGTATCCCAGAAATTACCTTCAACCAACAAGAGTAAAAAAGGACTCAACCACATTGACCTTTCACTGATATCACGAAACCACCTTTTTCTGTATATCTCTTTTTGTAAATCCTGAGACTCCTTCACATCCATTCGATAATCGCAATAACTCAGTAGAGGATAAAGAAAAAATAAAATCAGGGTTAAATGAAATGCACTAATCATGCGTCAATTCCGATACTGCTTCAAAAATAACATCCGTACGAATAATAATACGGGGCTCTTTTCCCTGATATTCAGCTACGTCATGGCATTGCCTGTGCAAAAACAATAATGCTCTTCCCTGCACTGGTTGACATCTCAATAAAACCTGATTGTCATTTGCTTCATCAGGCCAATCCTTGTAATCAC
>CAZICR010000011.1:0-17994 GCA_964537795.1 uncultured Cellvibrionaceae bacterium
TGGAGCAAATCCGTTACGACATTTGTTATCACCACGCCAATGTAAAAGTGATTGCGGTGGGTGGTGGTTACGCTTATGGGCCACTGGGTGTGTCCCATCACACCACAGAAGAAATCGGCATGTTGCGCACCATCCCGGATTTACAAGTCACCTCACCAGGTGATCCACAAGAAGTGGTGGGATTAACACGTTATCTTGCGCACTACAAAGGTCCTGCGTATTTGCGTTTGAATAAAACCGGCGAACCGAAATTATATGAATCCGCCCCGGTTTTTACGGCGCCTAAAGCCATTCAACTCCTGCAACAACCCTCAGCGAAAATTGCCATTTGTGCAACAGGCGACATACTCAACTACGCACATCAATATGTGAAAGCCCATAATATTAATGCTGATGTCTACAGCTTTCCGTTTGTCAGCCCCATCGACATCGACATGATTGCGCAAGTTGCCAATCAATATTCAAAAATTTATGTGATCGAAGAACATCAACTCAATTGCGGTTTTACTTCTGCATTTGTGGAAACGGCGAATGATTTATACGCAAAAAACCGCATCGCACAATTTCCGAAAATTCACCGCATCGCCATTCCGAATCAATTTATTGGTTATGCGGGGACTCAGGAGTTTTTGCGTAATCAAGCAGGGTTGATTTTAAATTTATAAAAAACAAGTAGCTGTAGACTAGTTTTATTCACCTATTTTTATAAATCTGCTTTCTTTTTTCTTTATTCTCATAAATATAAGTCTTTATATGGCTAATATTTATGTCCCTTCAATATTTTTATTTTAACAGGGAACTTTTTTGGGTGTTACTATCGGTTACGGTGTAACACTCTGTATGTACTATATTGCGCATCTATCAACATAAATATGAGGATTGCAAATAACTACGACAGAGTTTATGTCGTTGGGTAACATCGAGTTCTTCTTTGAAAATTTTTACAGATTGATCTTGAAAGTGTCATAAATAGAATCCATTATCCGAAATCCTATCAACAACTATCACTCCAGGAGATAATCATGGAACTAAAAATACATGACTTCGTAATGGCAGAAATCACTGATGTTTCTGATTCTGGTCTGCAGTTGAATTATAAAAATATGAAAGGAATGGTCAGCTTGAAGGATATGGATTGGATGGCTTCCGGTGCATTGGAGCGAATGTATTCCAATTATAAAGTGGGGAATATTATTGAAGTCGTTATTGTCGATGTGAATAAGAATCAATTTGTTGCTTCCCGCAAAGATGTTTTTCCCGAGTTAAATCCCTGGCGAAACCCCAAGCTGTATCAGGTTGGAAAAGCATTTTCATCTGTAGTGAAAGCAATCACTCATGCAGGATATTTGGTAGAGCTTTCCGCAGGTGCTTTAGCCTTGATTAAAGACTGTAATACTCATATCAACTATCAAGTAGGACAGTTATTAAATGTCCGGATTATTGATGTTAACCCTGATGTGAAAAAAATTATTGCCGTACCTATGGCGTGAAGCAGTGCTGCGTAAAGCAATCGCAGCATAAAATAATCGAATAGCATAAACAAATCGAAAATACCGTCATCCGTTAAGTTGGGTGGCGGTTTTTTTTGCCTGATGTAACCTTAAAAAATTGATGATAGCGCTATCGTTCCTGTTTACCTGTGATTCGGCACGCAATTCAACGTTTTGCATTTGTCTTTCAGATCCAAGCCCTAAATAATCCCACCAGATCCAACATAAAGTCTGGAATTCAACCCGGACTCTAATAATAAAAGAGGGTAAAAATGAGAGTATTGTTCTGGGTGCCCCTGTTTTGTCTGTTAAGCGCTTGCGGCGGCGAAGCTGTTATAGATGAACCTTCAAATGCGTCGTCTCAAGCCAAATCCTCTGTATCCAATGTTGCGACTTCCAGTTCCAGTAAAGTGGTAGTCTCCAGTTCAGTAGCAATCAGTTCTTTCAGGAGCAGCTCATTTTCATCAATATCGCATATCAGTTCTGTTTCATCTTCAAATTTTTCGAGTTCGAAATCCAGTTCTGTAATACCGGTTTTCAGTTCGTCGAGTTCGCTATTGGTCTCGTCAAGCTCACGTTCCAGTTCGTTGAGTTCAAGCAGATCAAGTTCTTCGAGCTCGCGTTCCAGTTCCATCTCGTCAAGTTCTCGCTCAAATTCATCGAGTTCGCGTTCAAGTTCATCGAGTGTGTTGGCTGTATCCAGCTCAAGCAGATCAAGTTCCATTCAGTCAAGTTCATCATCAGTTTCCAGTTCAGTCGTTGACAATATTTGTTCTGCCCCAAAACCTGCACAACTCTCAACAAGTTTTTTGTCTCAATCAAGTGGGATTGCCTGTGCGGGTTGTCACGGTAACGACGGTGTTTCGGGTTTTGCAGTTGATTTACCCAAACTCGATTACACACAATTTTCATTAAGTAATTTTCAAAATACTGTACGCAATGGAAAAAATTCCATGCCGGGTTTTGCTGATTCGTCGAGTGTTTATCCGCAAACTGCCTTGTTAAATGATTATGCTTATTTTGCTTATGATTCGCTTTGTGGTGGCGCTTCGAATAATCCCGGTTTGAGTTGTTCCGCCAGTAATCAATTGTTATCACCCAAACTCAGGCGTCTTACCAAAACACAATTTGCTAACAGCATAAAATCGGTTTTTGGTGGCACCTATAGTGATGCAGTATTACCTGATTTTCAGGATGCTATTCCAACTATCGGTATGTCGAATGATGCCAATGCCTTGCGTATTCATGAAATTAATATGGAATCGGTTTATTGGTCAGTAGATGCAATTGTCGATCAACTATTGGTGCAAAACGCTACAGTCAGTGGCTGTGTCAGTTCAACCAGTAATACCTGCCTCAGTACAATTTTGGATACACATGGCAGTTTGTTGTGGCGTCGGCCACTGACAGCAACAGAAAAACAATCCATCAATACGCGCGTAACCAATGTGCGTAACGCGGGTGGTAATAAATCAGCACAAGTTGAATTTTTGCTGAAATCATTAATGCTGAGCCCTAATTTTTTATATCGCTCGGAAATGGGCGCATTACAAAATGGTAATGTTCAGTTAACCGCTTATGAAATTGCCAGCTTGCTGTCTTATGCTCTTTGGAATTCTCCTCCGGATGCTACGCTTTACGGACTCGCTGCAAATAATTCACTCTTGCAGCAAGCAACTGTTGAATCACAAATTACCCGCATGATTGCCGATTCACGATTTGATCAAACCCTTGTCAGCTTTTATCGCGACTACCTGAAATTGGAGCGTGTGAAAACAGTTAACAAACTCGCTGAATTTAATTTTAGTGATTCAGTCAGGCAGTCACTGTTAACCAGTGCTGAAATGAGTTTGGTTGATCAAGTCGCCAATCGTGATCGTGATATTTTGAATGTGCTTGCCGTCACTCAATTTTATGTCAATGCCGATATTGATGATTTGTTGGGATTATCTGTAACCGGTAGTAATCAACGTTTGATGGCGCCGCCCCAGGGGCAGCGAAATACTTTGCTGACACATCCCGCATTTTTATCCGTGCATTCGAAAGAAGGTGCATCGGGAATAGTGAAGCGCGGAGTTTATACACTGGAGCAGTTATTGTGTCAGGAGTTGGGTGATCCACCACCCGGTGTGATGGAGCCGCCTGTGCCGCCGGATGTTAATCCCAATACAACATCAACACGCGATTTGTTGACCATGTTGCACACTTCTCAAGTGCCCTGTAATAGCTGTCATGTGCATATTGATCCAGCCGGATTCGGTTATGAAAATTATGATGCTATAGGTCGTTTCAGAACCTTTGAAAAACAAAATGTTGCGATTAATGCATCAGGCATTATTGATTTGGATGAAACAGCTGCACTTATTTTTTCAAACAATATTGAATTTACCAATGCGTTGGTTTCGTCTCCAAGAGTGAGAGCCTGTATAACCAAACGTTTCCTGGAAAACGTCGCCGGTGAAACATTTGAAGCTGGGTCATGCGAACTGGGTAAATTCAATGAACAGTTGAATGCAAATCAAACTTCCATTCGTCAATTAGCACTGGCATTGGCGAAATTGGAAAGTTTGCGTCTTCGCAACGATTGATCAAAGAAGAGAGAAATTATCATGACTAATACTATATTGATCAATAAACAATTGGCGCGTCGCGATTTTATTAAAGGCTTGGCAGGTTTGGGTTTATTAAGTGCATTTCAGGTAGAAAAGGTGTTGGCACAAACACGAGCACCTGTCAGGGTTTGTTTTATTCCGCTGGCTCATGGTTGGGGATCTGGTTATCAAGCTATAGATAATTTTTCAGGAAGTGAATTTGATTTCGAATTGCCGGAATTTTGGAGTCCATTCGAATCCATTAAATCGGATTGTGTTTTTGTAGATGGATTACGAGGTACATTTTGGGGAAATGCACATGATGTTTCCTATTCAGATATATTGACCGCTGCAGTGCCGATTGAAGCGCCCAATGATTCAGCTTTAGGCGGACCCTTTCCAAGACCTATTGCACCTTCAATTGATTATTTACTTGAAAAACATTACAACATGCCTGCGTTACGTTTGAGTGCGCGATACGCTTCCTGGGGTGCTTCTCATAATCCATTATCATTTAATGATCGTCTGGATAGCCTTGCGTTTTATACAAGATCTTATGATGCCTATCGATCAGTTTTTAGTGGTGCTGGCACTGGCGGTAACAGCGGTGTTGATCCCGTTGTAGCAGAATTGTTTCCTTATTTATCTACCGAAACCAATCAAATTATTCAAAATATTAATGCCACTAATACCAACGAACGCAACAAATTGTATTCTTATCTTGAAGCGGTAAATGCTGTTGGTAAAAAAGTGGGGACAAAACCCGTTGTCAGTGGCACAGCAAGTTTGAAAAGAATTCCGGTGCAATCACAAAATCTCGGACAAGAAATGGAATCTATGTTGGATATGGTGCGTGTAGCATTCACTAACGATACACATCGTGTTGCTGTTGTAGGGTTTGGTGAACAGACGGATGAATTTGCATGGACTGATACAGCGGGTAATGCTCATGTTGGAATTTCCGGATACACAGGTGATTTCCATCATGATATTGCGCATTACAATGAAGGCAAACCTGCAGATGCCAAAAGAGCTTATGTCGGTTGGACACAATACAATGCTCAAAAAGTTGTCAATTTTGTAAAAGATTTGCAAAACACTATTGATGTTGATGGTCGCCGTTTAATTGATAACACCATCATTGTATTAACCGGTGAAATTGCAAATGGCACTCATGATCGCGATTTAAAACCCCATATAGTCATTGGTGGTGGCGGTAGTATTAGCGGTGGTACCAATGCCATACGAACGGGTCGTTGGTACAAAACACCTTTAGTATCCACTACAACAGTAGGAAGTCGCGATAGCAGCGGTACTTATAAAACTATCAAACAAACAACCAGTTGGGCCAATAATCAATGCTCCCAATTTAGTCACGCCGATTTATTTACACGCATTGCACAACTTGCTGGATTAAATATTTCCAGCGTTGGCATCGATCGAATGAATTTATCTCCGCTCAATATTTAATTTGTTTTTCCTCGTTGTGTGTTTTCGTCAACCTCGTGAAAGCGAGGTTGGCGATTTTTTTTATCTTTACAATGATGTAGATGAAATCAGGATCCAACTTTTGCGTTGGATTCATAAATCCATTTCCTGCTTAATTCTTCTGCGTAGAAAGCCGGTACTGCAAATGAAATGCCGATTGAGCCGGGCTGATCGGTAAATATATGGGTTGTGATGCCAACAACTTTTCCGGACAAGTTGACTACGGGGCCGCCTGAGTGCCCTGGATTTATTGAGATGCTGGTTTGAATGTGTGGAATAGAATATTCACCTTGTTTTATTGGGAGTCTACGGTTGAGGGCGCTGACTATTCCAACGTTGGCAGAAAAGTCAAAACCGTAAGGTGCGCCTATAACAAATACCCAAGCGCCGACTCTGGGAAGTTTTGCAGTTTCAAAACTTAATGCAGAAAAATGATTGCCTTCAATTTTGAGTAATGCCAAATCTGAAATACTATCGCTGGCGACAATCTGCGCTGAAAATTTTCGTTTGTCGTAAAGTGTGACCTGAATTTTTTCGGCATTGTTGACTATATGCAGGCAAGTCATGATGTAACCATTCGATGAAACAAAAAAACCTGTTCCGGTTTGATCCAGGACTTCAGGTTTTTCTTTGGCTTCAAAAAGATGCCGTAAATTATTAGGGATTTCAACGGATGAATCATCTCTGAGATTTTGATCGAGATGCTTGTAAGTCGTAATCGTTACTATAGCTGGCATAGTCTTTTCGATGACCTCTTCAAGTTCAGGAAGTGGATTGGCATGTGTCGGGATTGCAGATACCCATAGCAAAAAAAATAAAATTGCCTTTAATCGCATGGTGTCACCTTAAAAAAAATAATGCCCCGATATATCGAGGCATTATTGAAAACTTCTTATTCCGCAAGACTTATATTTGCGCCTGTCGCCACTTGAATATTTCTGGCGGCGGCATTGATATAGGTATTTTTTGTGGATGCTACAGACACTGTTCCGTTGGGTACAACCAGTGATCCCTTAAATTGCACGCTGGCGTTAAGGCTGACACCTTCTTTGGAATTGCTGTAAATCACCAGACAACTAATGCACTGACTTTCCACACGAATTTTGTCGCTGATTGAAATTTTATCTTCAACAAAAATTAATGTGGGTCCTGTTTTACCGCCCGTCGTCTTGATCTGCGCACTGCTATCAATACTTAAGGATCGGAAGCGATAGGTACCTCCTTGCAATGTCAATACACTGCTGGAACCAATATATGCATCACGGTAGTCGCCTGTGTTCCATGTGGCAGTTTGGCCGGGTTCCAAATAAATATCCCGTCCACCGTAATTAATCACAAATGAATCGAAGGGTGGTAAAGATTCCGGCGTCATTAAGGTAATCGTTCCTGTCACTTTCGCATCTGGTTCCATTTGCAAACCACTGCTGTAACGCAAGTTGCCATCGAGCAGTGAATCAGATCGCAATGTGACATAGCCAGGAATAAATGCATTGGTTTCAGCGGCTGCACTGACACCCATTTCAAATGAGCGACCAGCGTAAACTTCCGATGGCCCTTTCACTCGGCTCTTATCGTCGATGACTAAAGTTTCTTTGGCCATTAAACCGTAAGGTAATTTCAGCCTTGGTTTAACCAAAAGACTTCTGCGTGCTTTTCGTTTAAATGCAACGCCATCGCTGTTAATTCCGGTTGCAGTGAAATCAAATGTGTAAGTGCCTGCAATTGGAAAGCTGTAGGTATTGCCAAAATTACCATCATTCTTTTTCCCATCATCGTGCAGGCCGTCATCAAATACTTGTCTTGTCATTTGTGAACCGTTAGGTAACAACACATTCACAAAAACCACAGCTTGTTGAGGGGGCTTATGATTGCCTACATAAGCGAGAAGAGAAAATGTATCGCCAGAGTGAAATTCATTGTTTGGCATTTGTGGCATTAATACAGTTTGACTGTAAGCCGAAACCATTAACTTATAATTAATCGGCAGAGTGCCCGATGTTTTTTGTACGCTGATAGTCCATTTGCCTGGAGTGGGTTTGATGATGCGACACTGCATGTGAGTGCTATCGATAATTTGTTGTCCCTGATAGCGTTCGCAAGAGAGTTTGTTGAAAAGAATATTCACCTTCTCGTTGGGTAAATTCCAATTCACTGCAAACAAAACTTCAGGTAATCCACTCTCCAGAGTAATTTCGTAAGTATCACTATCGCCTACCAAATTAAATTGACCATTCCAGTCACCGATGCGTTGTTCTTTACGTGCATTTTCGGCCATGGATTTATAAACATCCGCCAAAATATTTGGCAAAGTCATAGTGTTGGATGTCTGTGACGTAGCAACAAATCCAGGAACAAAAGTAGGCCTTTTATTTTCAGTTAGAGGCGAGAATTCTCTGAAGCTGGAATTGATTTGTGCGATTAGCGATGATTTTCCTTTTGTTGTATGCAGGGAAGCCAGTGCAACATTGGAGGAAGGATCTACACGGAAATAATGTCCTTTGGTTTTCATGGCTATATCTTTTGCCAAATTAACATCGGCATCATTACCCAATGTGACCATATCGATAATCGATTTTTGGTCGAGAATTTTTGTTTGCACCGATCCTGCAGGTCCATCGGCCCATTTTGGCGAAACGTTTTCATTACCATCCGTTAAAACGGCC
Organism: uncultured Cellvibrionaceae bacterium; assembly: GCA_964537795.1. Lineage (GTDB taxonomy): Bacteria > Pseudomonadota > Gammaproteobacteria > Pseudomonadales > Cellvibrionaceae > Cellvibrio. Next base: position 8,233 of record CAZICR010000011.1, read on the forward strand.
ATGAGTTTCAAATGATCAGGATTACCAGAATTATCAAATTCATCTGCCGCTTTTAATAATCCAGAACCCAGAGCAGTTTGACCACTTGCAACCCATGCATTAATTTGAGTACGTGCTGAATTTAACGTAGCGTTGCTGACATCAGTTAAATTCATGTTCACTGCAGCGGAATTGGAAAAACTCACAACAGCAATTTTGTCGCCGGTGCTGGCATGATCAACATACAAACGTGCTGCATTTTTCGCAGCGTCCAATTTTGCACCTGTCATACTGCCTGATACATCACCGACTATTGCAACATCTACAGGAACACCAGGATCACCAAAATAAATGGCTTTTATTTCTTTATCCGTTTGCGCAGAAAAACCGGGAACGAGAACTGTAACTTCGAGATCGTATAAACCCATGGCGGCGACGCTATTGGCCGCGGGTTGCACGACCATCCAGAACTGATTACCAACGGGCAATCCGCTGACAATAGTCGCAGTCACACCGTTAATTTTAATGGTGTATTGATTGATATCTGGCAGGGCGCCTACAGGTGGATCAATATGCACCCAAATTTTTCCAGGGTTGGTGCGATCTCCGGCATTTTCAACAGTCGCCGTTACGGGATGCACAATATTGGCAACAGGTTTAGGGTGTGGCGTAATTCGACATGAATCTGAATTCGGAAGATTATTGATATTAAATTGATGCGCACAATCACTGATTTCTTTTGCAGCGTTTGCATAAGTTGCATCAAAAGTGGTGCCGAATGTTGGCATCCAGATGGGTGAGTCACTTGAGTGCGGTGATTTGCTAAATTCCTTTCCTGCTGTCGCAATCAAACTGAAATCCATCGCTGTACTGCGTTCAAAATGCCCGCCATTTTCAATGCTGGTATTGCTACCGAAGTTTTGTATAACCGTATTTCCAGCATTGAGCGTGCCATTGATCGTGCTCACACTCAATCTGTGACAATCAAGGCACGCATTATCTTTTACGTAAACAGAATAAGTTTTCCATTGGCGACTTTGGAAATCACTTCCAACAAACCAATAAGGATCACCATCCAAATTTGATGTCACAGTTGAACCGCCAATATTTTCGTTTGGAAAATTCAACGCACTCGCCATGTAAGGTGAACGCATAAATGCACCGTTGTCGTGGCAGGCTACGCAGTTGATATCTGCAGTTTCACTTGGGGTTAGCCATTGGAAAGGAGCATTGGCAACGGGAGGACTACTGGGTGAAGGAACCTGACTGCCATCATCATTGGTTAATGCTTGATAAAAACAGGTAGCACCATTTTTTTTGTTTTGTTGAATAACGGCAATATCATTGTAAAAAGAATTATTAGGATCGGTATTGGAGCCATCTTTCCGGCATGAAGCCACAATCGCAACATTGGCATCATTGTGAAGAATTTTAATTCGGCTGCCAGGATCACATTCCCGATTTAATCGATTCGGAAAATCACAGGGACCACTACCATGACTATTACCTTCTTTCTGTGCGACTTCGAAGGTTTGGCAATTAAATGCAGGAACAGCGACGCCAATTTCTGCAGTACATTGATCAGCATATTCCTTCAAGGTTTCTGCTAAAGACAAGTGACAAAATGAAAACAATAACAGTGAAAACGCTAATTTTTTGATGCACATTTTTCAATCTCCTAATCGTTAAATGAATATTCTTATTCGCAATGGCATGGTCGAACTGACTTCCCTGTTGTTCATAAAAATTGTCGTCCTGAATGACGGGTAACATTGAAGTTCAATCATGATTCATCAGTTTATCGAGAAAAATGGCGAGCCAAAATGCAGAAAATTACCGGGAATTTGTGATTTATTCACAATAATTCCGGTGTAAAAGGAAGGGGGTAGTTTTAAATGCAAGCTTCTGGTTTTAAATAAGTTGCGCCATTGCTTGCAACGTTGAAGTAGCAGTGCCCACCATAGGTGTAATGTGATGACAGAAATATCCACCAAATTGGTAATGCCAGCCAGAGCGAATCCACCAGGTTTTATTTCTCGTCACCAACCAGTCTTATCCTTAACCACAAAATTTTCATTCCGTTCTCCGTCCCTGTCAGCACCGCTAGCGTGTAAACTATCCATTAAGTAAATCGAGTTCTGTGAAATTTTATTATGGAGCCTTGTGAAATATTCACCTTAATTAATTTGTCGTTATTGCCGCCACAAAAAATAAAGCCCGGTCATTTGATCCGGGCTGCGCCTGCAAGTGTAAAAGGCTATTTATCGGACGCTGATTTTCTTAGAAAGAAAATAGCAATCAGTCCGATCAGAAGTAATATCAAGGGTTGAAAGATAACGGGAGCATCGTCTTGCGACACCAGCAAATCACTGACGGATTGGCTTTTTACTTGTGTGCTTACAGTTGTGTATCCATCACAACTGGTGTCATCGCACTGATCCTTATCGACACTTTCCTGAACCCATTCATCTTTATGAAACACAGAAGTCAGGGCTTGGTCCGCATAAAACATAGCACTAACTATGATTGAAAAAACAATTAAAAGCACGGAGATAATCAGTCTGTTAATCATTTTCGTAACTCCTTTTGACAGATTACGTAAGCAAATTTAGGGTAAATGTAGCCGGTGCCATGCCATCGAAGGTACTTAGGGAGAGCACCTGCAAGTGTCGTCAAGTCCCTGACAAGCGAGATCCAGATCTCGCCCGCTAGTCCTTACAAGCACCAGCCACAGGTGCCAAGTTACAGTCTTATTATTTATACGGATGTGAAGTTATGAGGAAAGTAACTGTGACATATTCACAGTTACTTTCGGGTAGATACAAACTTGCGCAAGAGAACAAACGCACAGAATCCAATAGCTAGCAAAGAGATCATTTGTGTAACTCCTTTTTCGAAGTGAATAAATAATTTAGGTTTAAACTCCTGTTTACATCACCTCCTTGTGCCGCGCATTCTAGTGATTATTGGCGCCAACACCAGTGGCAGACTTCGGAATGTTTTGTGCGCTTTGGCTTACAAGTTATGGATAAAAGACGTGAGATGGTTGTTCTGTGATCTGAGCCGATCATTTTTTGTGTGAAGTCAGCATCAGGCTGAATAGAGATCTTTTGTGAAGATTTGTGCGCCAAATTAAATGGAGGATGGCAAAATGGAAAAAGGCCAGCGAGTGGGCTGGCCTTGGGGTTTTAAATAAAGGGCTCTGACCCCTTTGTTCTGCTTTGTTGCTCACCATTAGTCGTCAGTTCTTATCTCAACCTCTGGACCAGATTTCACATTACTTTTCACAACTAAAGCGACGTTTTGATTTTGCATGATAAAAATTCCTTGATTCAATTAAGTGAGTAAATTTTTTTGTGTCCAACAAATAATCGACACAGCACACGCTATTCCGTGCTTATATTTTTGTCAAGCCTCAAGGATGCATGCAAAGTAATGTTGCAGCGGGTTCGTTTTTTAGATGCGATAGAATTTGCAAACTGGTTGCTGAATCCAATGCGCCCAGGCATTCATCCAATAATAAAAAATCAGGATTTTGTAAAAGTGCACGTGCTAAAAATATTCGGCTGCGTTCGCCTTGCGATAATTGCCAGCCCATTTCACCGACTGATTGCAAAATACCGGCAGGCATTTTTTCCAATAGTGGAGTAAGCCCCAATTTTTCACAGATATTTTCTGCATCTTCGAAGTCTTTTGTGGTGGGTGGCCAGTGACGACCCAGCAACAAATTAAATAAAAGTGGTGCGCTAAATAAATAGTTATTGTGATACTGCGGCACCCAACAGATTTTGTTGCGCCAATATCGGTGGCCTAAGCTCGACAAGTCGCGGTCATTACATAATAACCAACCTTGTTGCGGTTGGGTTTGCCCGGCGAGCAATGCCAGCAAAGTAGATTTACCGCTGCCGGATTCACCTTGTAATAAATATTGCTGTCCTTGTTTCAAGTGAAGGCTGAGATTGCGCAGTGTTTGTTGTGAATCTTGATAAGCAAAACTGATTTGATTGGCATTCAGTTCGGAATTTGAATCGTTATTCGGAATTTCGCTGAGTGAGTGTGCTTGAATATCGGTATCTTTTGTCGCATGCAAAAGATCCTGAATTTCTTTCCAGGAACTCCAGGTACGCACTAATTGCTGTGTGCTCGCCGCGAAGGTTTTCCATGCTTGCCACACTAGTAGTATTGCGCCGAGTAAAGCCACCAACTTTAGTATTGGTAGCTGAGAAAATAAAATCGCAAAACACAAAACTCCGCTGGAGAAAATCAGCCAAGCAATAGCAACCCATAATTGCAAACGCATTGCCCAATTATCCAGATGCAATGATTTTGACCAATAAACTTGCAGCGATTGTTCTTCAATCTTATGTCGCTTGTCAGGCGTTGATTGCATTAATCGGGTTCGATTTCCTTGTATGTGTTCGATGTTTAATTGACTGAGTTGTTTACGATCTTTTACCCAGTGGTGATAAGACTTTGCAAATTTTACTAACAGGAAGGACTTGGCGACGAAAAAAATTACAATCAATAAAACCAATGCCCATTGCTGAATAACGATTGCTATAGTCAGGCCAATTAAAATATCGATGACCGCACTAAGGGTTGCAAAAGCGCCGGGTAATGCATTGTGTTGTAAGCCCTCGGCTTCCATCACCTGCCCGAGCAATTTTGCCGGGCCTTTTGTGGTTTGTGTTTCCGGTGATAAATTCAGTGCACTCAGTTGTAGTTGTTGTTTGATTAACAAGCCAAGGCGAACATCCAAGTGCACCTGGCACATTTTCCCCAGTGTGCTGAATATCCAATAACTCAACATAATTAACAACCAACTGAGCACAATGTCTGAATTCCATAAGCTTTGCGTAATCGCATAACCCAATAAGCTTACAGCGCCCAGAAGTGCTGCACGTTCTGCCAAATGTGCTGTCACAAAACCGGCAATAAATTTACCGGCATTTTTCCAACTGATCAGGGTTGAAAATTTCCCCGAATTTTGTGGGCGAATTAACCAGATATTTTCAATAGGCTTTTGTGCAAATTGTTGATCCAACAAAAGTGATTGGGTTTTCTGAAGCCGCTTTCCTTGCAATCCTAACTCTGACAATAATGCCAAGCTGCGAGCATCAGCAATATACCCGCGATCTTGATAAATATATTCCACCAGATCTTGTTGATCACACCAGTGTGACTTACCTTCAGGCGTGAGTAATTTCAAGTGATTGCCTTTACATCGTTCAATTAACAAATAACCTAATTCATTCTGATGCTTTATTTGAATCATACCGGGGCTCAAACCTGACAAGGTGTTTGCCAAATCACCATAACGGGTTTTTATTGGCAGCGCTTCAATTCCCAATGCTTCAGCATAGTGAACAATGTTGGTATGTTCAGCGTTTCCGGAAAACACACTTGATGAAAAATGACCTGCAATTTGCGCTAAACGATTCACTGCGTTAAGTCGCGAAGATTCAGGCCAAATGAATTGATCAAACATGGGTGACCTCATTCACAGAGGCTTGTGGTGCGGATGTTGTCATTCCTGAATATTGCAATTGCCCATTATGCATACGCAAGGATTGCCATCCCTGTTCATGCATTAGTGTGTTAAATACGGCTAACTCACACTTGCGTAAACGACTGAGTGCGCTATCAGGATTTGTCAGTAGCGTTTGTGGTTCGCCTTGTTCCAATAATTTTCCTTCTCCGATGACTAACACGCGCGGAAATTTAATTGCTTCACTAATATCGTGAGTGACACAAATCAGCGTTGCCTGGGCGTGTTGATCTCGCAACTGCAAAAGTAATTGTTCGCGTGCGGCGCGATCAAGCCCGCGACAAGGCTCATCTAAAATGACCAGTCGCGCATTTTCTACACCTAACGCACGTGCAATACGCACTCGCTGAGCTTCACCGCCCGAAAGTCGTTTGCCATTTTCACCCAAGGGTGTTTGTAATCCCTTTTCCAAATTTGCCAATAATTTTCCCAAACCGGCTTCGCTCAAATGACCTTTGCCGTGATCGTAATTAATATTGTCCAACAAACTTCTATCCCAGAGTTGTACATTGGCATCTACCCATGCGGTTTGCGTACGTAATTCTTGTAGTAGTTTGGCATCCAGTATTTTTTTATCGATGAGTAAATGGCCGCTGGAAGGCGAGTGCCAACCCAATAACAATTCACATAAGCTGGATTTACCTGCACCTGATTCACCCACAATTGCAATATGTTCACCGGCTTTAATAACAAGATTAATCGGTTGTAGCAGGCTATGCCCGGATACACTTAATGCAACATCAATCATCTCTATGGCAACGCCTGAGATTTTTTTATTTTCCGAATGGGAATCGGTCGTGTTTTCTGAGGATAGTGAATCAATATTGTTTTGTAGGGACAAATCCGCCACTTCGGTTGCCTGTAATAATTCTACAAATTGTGACAAGACCAATCGATATTGAGGAATTTGCAGTAGCAAACTGTTTAAGTGTTTACCATAAAAGGTATACGCAGCAACCAGTAAAACCATAGAAGGCTCGGAACCAAAGCATCAGAGGTAAAGGTTTTTGAAAACATCAGCGCCGCTATGCAAAGAAACGAGAGCAAATCCATCGTCAGTAATGCAGCGGCTTGTTTGCTTTGTTGTTGATAATAGGTATCTCCCCATCTACGCAATTGTATTTCTGCTTCTGTTGCAAACGTGTGTTGTGCGGCATGGCTACGAATGACGGACAATCCCTTCAGTGAATCAAAATAAAGCATATTCAGTACACCCGATTGGGTTTCTGCGCGGCTAACAAATTCTTGCAGTATTTTTTGCATAAGGCTGCTCAACAACAAAAGTGTTAAGATCAAACCGCTGGCAACCAAACCGGCGATAGTATCCAACCAAAAAATACCGGCAAGCGTAAAAATAATTAAAGCGAGTTGTTGCAAAATGCTGACAGCAAATGTCGGTAAGTTGCGTAAGCGGTAAAGTTTGTGGCTGCGCCTTGCCATGTCGGTTAACAAGCGTGTACGAAAATAAGGATCATGAATTTTTGGAATTTTTTCAAACAACGCAATACGAAATTGATTTTCGATTTGCCGACCGAGCGACAGGCTGATAGCTGCAATCGGAAATTCGATCAGGCAGCTGAGTAAAATAAAAATCAATATCATTGGTATGAATGAATTAAATGTTTGCATGCCCAGCAAATCACTGATGCCTAACAAACTTTGAAATAATAATGCTTGTGTCGCGACAGTTGCAGCGGCTAAAAAAATCATAGGCAACAGCCAGATCAACCATTTTTTTTGCGCAGGCAAAAGCATCTTGATTAACACTTGCCAGGGGTTGGGTTCTGCTTCGTTTATATTGCGACCCAGCAATAATGTTGAAGGGGTTTCTTGGGTTTCGGTTGGTTTAAATCCTTTGATTCGTACTACTACCGCAGCTTCAACCGCCAATAAAGTGTTTTCTTTTTTATGTTGAACGGCCCACCAGTATTGGCGTGGTATTACATCAAGCCAAGGCTGTGGTGACGCAATGGCGTTCGTAAATTGCCTGGTTAAAAATGTCAGCAATTCTTGCCCTTTCTTTAAGGCTTTGCATTGATGAAGGGCTTCAGCCCAGGTAAGGCTTGCATCAAAACTGGCGATGATTAACCAGTGCTCAAGATTATTTTCTTTATGGGCATCTGGCTGCAGATTGTGCATCAGTGTTGTAATTTCAGATTCATTAATGCCGAGCTTTCGCAAGCGGCGCAGGCTCGCCTGTTTGAAATCCTCACTGCTTGCCCAGTTCAGCCACAGATCTTTTTCCAATGGCATGCGATGGTGATAAGCAGTGGCAACTAATTTTTTCCAGCTTATCCATCGGCGACCCGAAGAGGGGTCCATTATTTGTACCCAAGGGCCAAGGCTTCGCCAGACGATAATAAAATGTGTTAAACCATTGGGAAGTTTGGTCACTAAAATACAAGGTGTAATAGCCGCTTCAGGTAACTCGAATTGATTGAATGGCACTAAAACTTGTTGTGCATCCAACCCTAATTCGCAGGCCAATTCTTCCAGTGTATTAATCGATGTGCCATCTACATCCGTTTGGCAAGCTTCACGCAATCGCCCGTAATGAACAGAAATTCCGTAACCATCTAATAAACTTTTTAAACAACTGGGGCCGCAATCCATTTGCGAAACCTGAATTACTTCAGGTGCTAACCATGCTCTTTTCATTCTGCAATTCCTTTTTATTTATGTTGATTGCGCGCGGCCAAGGCTTTGCAATAACAATTCCCATGGAGTTCGTGCGGCAACATTCACAATAATTTTTGCCGTCATGCCTTGTTGCAGTGCCAAATGTTTTTTATCTGTGAGTTCCAGTAATACACGAATACGGCCATCACGCTCGGCTTCATTGATTTGCAGTACTCGCGCATTCAATGCGCCATATTGCAACCAAGGGAAACTATCGACTTGAATTTTTGCTGTTTGCCCTACTTGCAAATAACCCAAAGCATCCATAGGATCAAATTGAGCAACCACACGTAATTCACCATCGGGTACTAATGTCGCGAGAGTGGTTCCTGCAGTAATCCATTGTCCGGTTTGCAATGGCATCACTTCCGCAACACGGGCCGACTGTGGTGCGCGTAATATTTTGTGTGCAGCATTTTGTTGTTGGCTGTCCAATTCTGCGCGCAAACCTGCAATCAGGCTTTGCTGACGAGCAGCGTTTTCCGCAAAACGCGCACGCAACAGAACTTCTTGTTCTTCTGTTTGTTTCTGTTCTGCCTGAACTGTTTTGAGTAATTGTTGGGTAATTAATAAATGTTCATGAATTTTTTGCAGTTGCAACTGTTCCTTTTGAATTTCAATTTTTGAAACAGCGCTGCTGGCGCCTTGTAACAATTCCACCATGGTTTTTTGCTGATTATACTGAGACTCGGCATTGGTTAATTGAGCGCGGGTAGACTTCACTTTTTCAGCGAGTGATTGACGCGAAATCGCCAGAGTTTGTAAATCACTCACCAACGCCGCGTCTATGGCTTTCAATGCAAGTTGTTCTTCGTCCAAGGATTTGTTCAAGGCACTAATTTGTTTTTCTTCATCTTCTGTGTTGATGCTAATCAGTGCATCACCGGCATTCACGTAATCCCCTGCCGTTAAATTGATTTGCGAAATACGCCCGTTCACAGATGCCGTAATCGCAATCGCAGGTTGCCCCGTATCAAAACTGCCAAGAGCCTGTTTAGTCATGCTCAAAGGAACCCAAAATAACCAACAAAACCACAACAACAATAATCCCCCAAGCAGAATTCCAAACATCACACTGCGTTGGTTAAGGTCAATATTGATTGAAGCGAGAGTGTCAGAAAAATTAATTGCCATATAGTCCAATCCTAAAATGCCATCACTTATTTTTCGCACACATTATTCACAGGTACTTTCACGTCATCCCTGCCTTCGCAAGGATGACGACAAAATTTTATTCGTCTTGCGCTATCTCCATCTCCGGCCCCGCCTTCACATCACTTTTAACCACTAATGCTGCTGGATTGTTTGAATTGGCATTCATGTGAAACTCCTGTTTGATGAAATGAAAAATTAAATATTTGCGACGACCCGTAAAGTTCGATGCAGTCGGACAGTAAGATTTTTGTTGTGGGTTGTCAATTGGGTTTCAGAATTGGATTTTGTTTGTGGTGATTTGTGCGCCAAATTCAATGTGGGCGGGGAAAATAAAAAAGGCCAGCGGGTGAATTGATGCAGGCCGACTATTCCTTTTTGCTATTCATCCCAATGTTGTAATT
>CAZICR010000012.1:0-514 GCA_964537795.1 uncultured Cellvibrionaceae bacterium
CCCCCGACATTCTGCACCCAAAACAGACGCGCTACCGGGCTGCGCTACACTCCGATTAAAACTCAGCTAGGTACCACTGCGTTTTAAGTGGTGCGCATCATAGCCATGTGGTTTTGTATCGTCAACGAAAAAAACAGACAATTTTTTCAAAGCAATCAACTAACTAGGTTTTGGACGAAAACTTCTTATAAGTTGGGCAAAGCCTGTACAAGGCTTGTGTCCTTTCTTGCAGCTGTTCACAATGGGTGCCCATTTTAATGAGGTACAAATCCATGCAAGACAATCAGTTAGGTCAGCTAATGAAGCAAGGGATGAGGAGGTTGGCTTCGGGTGTTTGTGTGCTATCTGCAAGATTGTCCGATGGTGAAGCTTTTGTGATGACGGTTTCTTCCGTCACTTCTGTTTCTGATAATCCTCCATCACTTTTGGTTTGTATAAATCGGCAAATTCAACGACATGAAGAATTGCTCCCTGTTGGCTCCCATTTTGCGATTAATCTACTAAATGCGGATCA
>CAZICR010000012.1:524-17973 GCA_964537795.1 uncultured Cellvibrionaceae bacterium
ATTTATGTGCGGGTCGCTATGAAAATAGGGACAGATTGAGTTTGGGGGTATGGAATGAAGATAGTTGGTTATTTTTGGCAGATTCTCAAGCTACCTTTTGTTGTTTTACTGACAAGGTAGTGAGCTATGGAACCCATGAGATACTTTTGGGGCGCATCGAACAGGTTAAAATTCACACTTCAGAAGTGAACCCCTTGATTTACTCCAATGCCGGGTACGGCAGATTTCAGGCGCTCGAATAATGCACTGATCCAGAGCAAATATATTTTTGCTATATGAAATATTCCAATTTGCTTTAAGACAAATTTATTACAAAGGACGAATTCGTGGAACATCTTGATCTTTTTTATGCACATCTTTGGATCAATTTCGCTAAACCCTTGAAATTTGGCCTCTGTTTCATAATTTTGTCGTAATACTGCTTGTTAAAATACATAACTAATTGAATTATAAGTAAATATTTATTGTGGTTAAAAATTAATCAATTTGACTTGAGGGTAGAATTTTAGCGGCTTGGAGGCATTTTCCCCAAAAGTATCCACTAAGTTATCCACAGATTTTGTGGACAAAAGTTTGATTACATTTTTTGTGCAAAAAAGTTACAACCTGGGTAAATATTGAATTTTTTGACGTAACACTAGACATATTTTTCTTCGACTAACGGATTTTTTTCTATGAATCAAGCATTAAAAATAGCTGTTTTGGGCGGTGGTAGTTTTGGAACAGCAATCGCCAATATTTTGGCGGCAAATGGACATGAAACAACTTTGTGGATGCGCTCCGTGGAACATGCAAACAGGTGTCGCCAGGAAAAGCAAAATAATCGCTACTTACCAGGTTTTGATTTGGATTCGCGATTATTATTCAGCGCTGATTTGGAAGCATCTGTAAAAAATGCATCACTCATTTTTATTTCCATACCCAGCAATTCATTTCGTCAAGTTACACAGGATTTGGTTGGAAAAGTTTCAAATGGGGTCGGTATTATTTCAACAGCGAAAGGAATTGAACCGGAAAGTTTTACTCTGATGAGTGAAATATTGAAACAGGAACTACCGGATAACCCTCGCGGTGTTTTGAGTGGACCTAATTTTGCAAAAGAAATTATTCAATATCAGCAGACTGGAACTGTCATTGCCAGTGATGACGCCGATCTTGTTCAAATGGTGCAACGAGTGCTCAGTTCGGCAACATTTCGTGTTTATGCCAATCACGATCCTTATGGTGTGGAATTGGGCGGCGCATTAAAAAATATTTATGCAATTATTTGTGGTATGGCCGCTGCTCTGGGTGCAGGGCATAACACGCAAGCTATGTTGTTAACCAGAAGCCTTGCTGAAATGGGACGATTTGCCCAGAAGATGGGTTCAGATCCTATGACATTTTTAGGGCTCGCCGGTGTTGGTGATTTGATTTTGACTTGCACATCGGATTTAAGTCGTAACTACAGGGTTGGTTTTGCATTGGGGCAAGGCAAAAAACTGGACGATATAGTGCAACAACTGGGTCAGGTTGCTGAAGGGGTGAATACCTTAAAGCAAGTAAAACAAAAAGCAGCAGAATTAAATGTGTATATGCCTTTGGTGTCGGGGTTGTATGCAATTTTGTTTGAAGGGCGCGCAATTCAGGATGTGGCTTTAAAACTCATGACTGGCGAGCAAAATTACGATGTGGAGTTTTTGCAAAAATCATGAAGATTTTTATACTGCGCCATGGAGAAGCTGAGTCACTTATTGTGAATGACAGTGCGCGCCGATTAACACCAAAAGGTATGGTTGATACCCAGCAAATTATTTCCGATAATTTGCCGGTTTTATCATCTATAGACAGAATCTATGCCAGTCCATTAACGCGCGCACAACAAACAGCATCAATCGCGGGGCGATTATTAAATCTGAAATCAATAATAACCACAGAGTGTTTGGAACCTGAAGCGGATCTGCAGGATTTATTTTTCCTGTTGGAAACATTATCCGAAACCGAAATATTGTTGGTCAGCCATTTACCCTTGGTTGGAATTTTGGCAAATCGTTTATGTGGGCTCACCCCAAACTCTATCCGATTTAATACCAGTTCATTGGTGGGGATTGAGTTTAATATTCCTGCAGCTGGAATGGGGGTATTGTTTTTGGAAAGACATATCACCTCTTAACCCTTGTAAAAGGTGAATGGTTGAATTTCAATAGAATTTTCATCATAACTACAATAACTTTTCCACTTCCTGTTGATTTAAGAATTCTTGGGGCAAGCCCAATCTATAAGCATATATGACCTGAAACGCCAAAACATTTTGCACATACTGGCGAGTTTCGTTAAATGGAATTATCTCGACCCAAATATCAAAAGGCAGTGTCCCATTAGACTGCTTCAACCATTGCCTAACCCGGCCTGGACCTGCATTATACGCCGCAGTTGCCAATAGACGATTACCATCAAAACTTTTGAGTAAATCTTTTAGATAGCGAGCGCCTAAAGGAATATTTTTATTGGCTTTTATCAAATCAGTTTTTTGGTATTTGATTTTATAGTGTTTGGCAACCTGCTGGGCCGTTGAAGGTAATAGTTGCATTAATCCATAGGCATTGGCGGGGGATTTAATATCTTCGGTGAAAACACTTTCTTGGCGAATAACTGAATAAATCAATAGTTTGTCTACTTGAGTTTGGCTTGCAGCTTCTTCAATCAGATTTTCAAATTGAATTGGAAAGCGCAGTGTAAGGTCATCATAAAATTGTGCAGTGGCAATTGTTTGGATTGCCAGTAAATGATTACCCCATTTTCCAGCGAGATGGGCTGCATGAATCATTTCTTCAATGGGCAACTGTTTGACGGTATAAAACCATTCCTGATTGGCTGCGCTTTTATTGCCGGTCAAATAAAATTCCCGAGCGCGTAAAAATCCGGGTTTTGACTCTATGCTTGCCCATTGCAATTGATCCATTTTTATTGGATGGTCAACCAGTCCAAAAGGTGTTTGCAACTTCATCGCAGAAATAAAACCATAAAAGCTTCTATTGGCGCTCAGCGCGGAGAAAATATTGGTACTGGTTTCACCAAGATAATCGTGAATTTCCAAGGCTTGCATAGTGCGCGCCATCCAGTAACGCCAACGATCCAGTTTTTTCATTTCATCCGGGTAGCGTTGTAACCAGGCATTAACTCTTTCCCAATCCTGCCTGGAAAGTGCGTCTCGCAACAAATTATCCAGAAGTGCCAAGTCATCCACATCGCTATGTTGCGACACCAGTTGAATTGCATCGGAAAAATGTTTTTGTTTGATTAGTTGATTGGCGATAACCGTAACAACAGACTTTATTTGTTCTGCCGAAAAATGATGATCGCGTGAATACTCCTGAAAATATTGCAACGCTTTAGTGGCGTTGGTCACAGCCAATGAACGAATACCTCGCAGTATCACATCTGACATGTAGGGATTGTCATGTTTAAATTGCGATTCGGTTTTGAGTAACAGCGGCTTGCTATTGATTTGTTGGTAGGCCAATGCATAACTATGTTCAGCAGAGGGTAATTCGCTGGCCAAAAAATTGGCCAGTGATTTATTGCCTGCATCGGCAGCTTTAATGAATCTTTTCCAAATCAGCTCTTTTGTCATGCTGCCATTTTTTTTCCATCGGGCAACAATATTGTCACAGGCAGCAGGTAAAGATTTATCCTGATTCCAAATAGATTCTACCTGGTTGATAGCTGTTTCATCCTGGGTTTCCAGACGTGCTTCAAGGTACCAACAGGTCAGTTCCGTATCGGCCAAGCGTGAATCATAGTAGTGAATGTAATTTTCCCATTGTTTTTTAATGGCGAGTTGCCGCAACCATTGCTTTGTTAATTTTGAAGCCAGAAGGGAATTGGGATAGGCAAATAAAAAACTATCAACTTTGTTGCGTGGCAATCCTGTTAATTGAGGCGTTAATGCTTTGTATTCCAAGTAAGGTTTTAAGGGGTAGTTGTTCAGTTTTTCAAGCAGCCGTTGAAATTCTTTTGTTTGATTTTTAGACAAAGCTTTTTCTGCTGAGGAGTACCAGGCCCTTTGTTGCTGTAATGGTGTCAGGCTGCTCGAGGATTTTTTTTCCGGGGTTTGGGCAATTGCAAAAGCAGAATACAAGGAAAGTAGAATGACAAACACAACAAAACGCATGGGAACCTCAAAAGAACTTTAATGGTATATCATGCCGGCCAACGTGATGCACCATTAAATAAAGTGCAACTTTGGGGCCTGCTGAGAATAGCAGTTGTTCCTTTGCCCTACACGCTTTTTTTGTTCTGATTAAATCAAAATGAAAGTGTTGTTATACGGCACTTGATGTTAAATCCAATTACAGTAGCCAGATTATGTCCCTGATTAAAATTGAAAAAGCACACTTGAGTTATGGCCTGCAAGTTCTCCTTGATGAAGTAGATTTAACCGTCGAAAAAGGACAGAGACTTTGTTTGATCGGGCGTAATGGCGCAGGTAAGTCCAGTTTGATGAAAGTGATTTCAGGTGATGTGGATTTGGATAAAGGTGAGGTCATTCGACAATCCGGGATTGTGATTGCAAGGCTTGAGCAGGATCTTCCTGAACCTGACGACCAGCGTGTTTTTGATTGTGTTGCAAATGGTTTTCCGGGTGTTGGTCAGCTATTGGCGGATTATCATGCGCTGGCAATGAATCCTGATTTAAATGATTCTGATTTAGAAAAAATGCATCAGATCCAGCAAGAAATAGAGCGTCAGGATGGCTGGGCGCTACAACAAAAAGTGGATGAAATCTTATCGCGCCTGGAATTGCCGGCAGATCGATATATGAGTGAACTGTCCGGTGGTTGGCGTCGTCGGGTTGCTCTTGCAAAAACGCTGGTAAAAAATCCGGATGTTTTATTGTTGGACGAACCCACCAACCATTTGGATATTGAAGCGATTGAATGGTTGGAAAATCAATTGCTGGCTTTTAATGGTGCGGTCATTTTTATCACGCATGATCGATCGCTGCTACAAAAGTTGGCGACACACATTGCTGAATTGGATCGTGGGAATTTGCGTTATTGGTCAGGAAATTATGAAAGTTTTTTGACTTATCGGGAACAAATGTTGACTGATGAAGCGCGACACAATGAATTGTTTGATAAGCGTTTGGCTCAGGAAGAAGTTTGGATTCGACAAGGGATTAAAGCGCGTCGCACACGCAATGAAGGGCGTGTACGCGCCTTGAAAGCATTGCGAGTTGAACGATCGGCACGGCGTGAAGTTCAATCAAACGCCAGTTTTAATCTGGATGCAGGGCAGTCGTCAGGAAAACTGGTTGCCGATTTGAATAATGTTTCTTTTGCGCATGGAGAGAAACCAATAGTGACCCATTTTACAACACGGATTATGCGTGGTGACCGTATAGGTTTGATTGGGCCAAATGGTGCAGGTAAAAGTACATTATTAAAATTAATATTAGGTGATCTTGAAGCGCAATCGGGTAGCATCAAACGCGGTACCAATTTACAAATTGCTTATTTTGATCAATTGCGCGATCAATTAAATCTGGATGCCAACGCGGTAGATAATCTTGCAGAAGGCCGTGAATTTATTGAAATCAATGGTAAATCAAAACATATTTTTTCTTATTTGAGTGATTTTCTGTTCAGCGGTGAACGCGCAAGAACACCATTGCGTGCTTTGTCTGGCGGTGAGCGCAATCGTGTTCTTTTGGCGAAGTTATTCAGTAAACCGGCCAATATATTGGTATTGGATGAACCTACCAATGATCTTGATGTAGAAACATTGGAGTTGTTGGAAGACATTTTGGGTGAGTATTCAGGAACACTATTGCTCGTCAGCCATGATCGTGAATTTTTAAATAATTGCGTCACCAGTGTCATTGCGTTTGAAGGTCAGGGAAATCTGCAGGAATACGTTGGTGGTTATGATGATTGGATACGTCAAGGCGGGCGCTGGATCAAACCTGATATCAATCAAGTAATCGAAAAAACGGAAACTAAAACAACAGTAGAAAAACCTGCAGCTTCCGTTGCCGTGGCAGCAAAGCCAAAAAAGTTGAGTTATAAATTACAAAAAGAGTTTGATGAGTTGCCGCAAAGAATTGAAAAATTGGAACAACAACTATCAAAACTTCAATCCGAGATTGGCGAGCAGAATTTTTATTCCAGACCACAAAAAGAAATAGACTCCCATCTCTGTTTGTTAGCAAAAGTAGAAGCCGATTTGGAAGCCAGTTTTGAACGTTGGGCTGAGTTGGAGTCCATGTAAAATGTAGGGTGGGCAAAAAGTGCAGCGTGCCCACCGCCGCATCGGTGGTTAACGGATGTTACCGATATTATTTCACCAACACCGCCAACACATCACATTGCGCACCATGTAATACGCTATTGGATGTTGAACCTAATAAAAGAGCGAGACCTTTTCTGCCATGGCTGCCGACCAAAATTAAATCGCAACTTTCTTCTTTTGCAAGGAAGTGCATCTCGGTAGCTGTTTGACCAATCAAAACATGTTCTTGATAAACACCCAGATCAATACTTGACGCTAATTTTTTTAAAGCAGAAAGTGAATTGGATGTTTGTTGTTCCTGAATGCTGCCAAGATCCAGTGCCAGATCGCCGCCGTAGGATAAGGCCAATGGTTCTATCACATGCACCAAGCTGAGTTTTGCATTGCAGGTTTTTGCAAGTGATACTGCTTTCTCCAGAACTTTTGGGCAATCATCTGATAAATCCAACCCAACTAATATGTGGGAATATGCCATGATAGCCTCCTTATTGATTGACGTTTTTATTAAGCATAGTGTGAATCTTTGTTGATTCAAACCGGAGTGATTGATGACTTTTTTTTGGATATTACTGGGGGTGTTTGCATTCATCCTTGCGCCTATCATAGCGCTCAAGCCCCGAGGCAAGCAAAACCGGATTGAAAAATTGCGTTTATTGGCAAGGGAAAAAGGCGCATTTTATTCTGTTCGTCGATTACCACCCTTAAAAACCGAACTCACACCATCAGATCCTCTGGCGGTTTATAGCATTCAATCGTGTGAGCAGTTAATCAATCAACCTGAATGGATTTTGCGTCGTACGCAGTACGTACATGATGTAAATTTTTTCAAGGAGTGGGATTGGGCCAATGAACATCGACCGAGTGAATCAGTACAAAAATTCTTGATAGAAAATCTAGCTGTTTTACCTGAGTCGGTGATGGGTATATCAGCAGGTAATGCAGGAATTGCTTTTTTTTGGAAAGAAGAGACAGATGAACAAACTTTGACGAGTTTATTGGATTTTTTACAGCATATTAGACGCTTGTATTCCTAGATACTGTCCATTTCAAGCAGATAGTGTTGACCTGGCCCCCGCAAATGTTCGCTGAGTTGGGTGCGATTTCCTTCCAGCATTTCATTTATTTCCTTGATCAGTGTCAGCCGTTTGGGGTTGGGGTGAGGTGATTCGATTAGCAAGTGCAGTGCCCGCTGATAAAAAGCTTGTGCAGTGACTCTGTCACCAATCGCGAGTGATTTGTTGCTTTGGGCAAGAAGTGACATCACAGGCACCATCAAGTGTGCCCAACGTAATTGATTTTGGTAGGACTCTAACTCCTGTTCATTTAAACGCCCTTGTGATGCCAGCCCGGATAGTATCGCAATGGTGTCGAGAAGCTGTTGTTGGGTTTTGTTGATTTGCGCGTCGCTTTCGCGCTCGTATCTAACGATCGGCTGGAGATGGGCAGTCTCCAGCTCTGACAGGTGCACTGCAATTTTTTGCAAGCTGGTATCAATATAGGGTGAGGATTTTGTTTCTAGCCGACGCATAGCTTCAAGCAAGCCGACAATCACCCCGATAATTTTCTTAGCCAGATTTTTATCGCCTACCGTCTGTTCTATGCAGGTTAAAACTTCGTTTAATTCCTCCACTTGTACCCTCAGGCGCCTTTGTTGAATGCGGAGCATCTGTTCTTTCTTCTGTTTTTCATTCAGTAAGCTGACTGTAACCAAAGCGGCTAGCATCAAAAGGATAAATATAATTATGATATTCATGAAAATCGTTAATCTCTTTTAAAAACAATTGGTTAATTAGGCTTACTAAAGTCAATTGTTAGGTTGTAACTACTGCCTTCAGGAGGACATTTTTTAGAAGCTGATAAAAACTTCAACTTGACCCTTATCTCTTCAGGACTTATAACTGCGCACCTTTTTACCGGGTTTGGATTAGTTAAGTACCAGTTTAGATAAGGATCGGTAAGTTTGCCGCCTTGCATTTCTACTGCTTAAATCAGCCTTTGTAATTTCCTTATTAGCAAATTTATTAGAAGAACATCATGGGTAAATCCTTAGTTATTGTTGAATCACCCGCCAAGGCCAAAACAATCAATAAGTATCTGGGCGCTGATTTTGTTGTTAAATCCAGTGTGGGTCATATACGTGATCTACCCACCAGTGGTTCCAACAAGCCCGTAGATACCAAAGAACGAGCCAAGTTGGCCGCGGCTACCCGCAAACTGTCGGCGGAAGAAAAAGCTGCGCAAAAGGAATCCAAGTCCAAAAGCCAGTTGATCGCCCGCATGGGAATCGATCCTGAAAATAAATGGCAAGCAAAATATGAAATCCTTCCCGGCAAGGAAAAAGTGGTTGATGAATTAAAGAAGTTAGCTGAAAAAGCTGACACTATTTATCTTGCAACCGACTTGGATAGAGAGGGGGAAGCCATCGCTTGGCATTTGCGTGAAGCTATTGGCGGTGATCCTTCACGTTATCGCCGTGTGGTGTTCAATGAGATCACTAAAACAGCGATCCAAAATGCGTTTAAAAGTCCCGGCATGATTGATCAGGATCGTGTTGATGCCCAACAGGCACGCCGTTTTCTGGATCGTGTTGTAGGCTACATGGTGTCGCCACTCTTGTGGGAAAAAGTCGCGCGTGGTTTGTCTGCCGGGCGAGTGCAATCCGTTGCAGTGCGATTGGTGGTTGAACGCGAAAGGGAAATTCGTGCATTTATTCCAGAAGAATATTGGACTCTGTTTGCTGATCTTGATGCTGGCAAAAAACAACAAGTGGCTTTTGAAGTTAAAAAGCAGGGTACCGAAGCCTTCAAACCGGTTAACGAAGCGCAAACCAAAGCGGCTGTGGCCTTGTTACAAAAAGCCAAATATGAAGTGTTGAGTCGTGAAGACAAACCGACACAAGCAAAACCGTCTGCTCCTTTTATTACATCAACACTTCAACAGGCTGCGAGTACTCGCTTAAGTTTTGGTGTGAAAAAAACCATGATGATGGCGCAGCGTTTGTATGAAGCGGGTTACATCACTTATATGCGTACTGACTCAACCAATCTCAGTAAAGAAGCGGTTGATACCTGTCGGGATTTTATTTTGGAAACTTATGGTGAAAAATATTTACCCAAAGCGCCGCAAAGTTATTCCAGCAAAGAGGGTGCACAGGAAGCGCATGAAGCGATTCGTCCTTCCAATGTCGCAATTCAACCCAATCAATTAACTGGCATGGAACGTGATGCCGAGCGGTTGTACACATTGATCTGGCAACAATTTGTGGCCTGTCAAATGAGCCCTGCCGAGTACACTAGTACCAGTGTGGTTGTCAAAGCTGGTGATTTTGAGCTGCGTACACGCGGTCGTGTCGTGCGCTTTGATGGTTTTACCAAAGTTTTGCCGCAAATCGCGAAAAAAGATGAAGATGTAGTATTGCCGGATATGAAACCCGGTCAGGTTTTACCTCTGGTGCAATTAAATCCCAAACAACATTTTACCAAGCCAACTGCGCGTTACACCGAAGCCAGTTTGGTAAAAGAATTGGAAAGTCGTGCGATAGGTCGCCCGTCAACTTACGCAGCAATTATTTCGACTATTCAGGAACGTGGTTATGTTCGTCAGGAAAATCGTCGTTTCTATGCAGAAAAAATGGGCGACATAGTCACCGAACGTTTGGTTGAAAGTTTTGATGATTTAATGGATTACGGTTTTACCGCCAATATGGAAAACTCGCTCGACTTGATTGCGCAAGGCGAGAAAAAATGGCGCGATATTCTGGATAATTTTTATCGTGGCTTTACCAAACAATTGCAAAAAGCCTCTTCTGATAAGAAAGGTATGCGCGCGAATGATCCTGTTGATACGGATATCGCTTGCAGCTTGTGTGGTCGACATATGCAAATTCGTACCGGTAGTACCGGTGTGTTTTTAGGATGCTCGGGTTACGCATTGCCACCAAAAGAAAGATGCAAAAACACCATGAATCTGGTGTCCGGTCATGAAGCGATTGATGAAGACGCGGATGATGAAGCTGAATCACGTCAGTTGCGAACCAAACATCGTTGTAAATTGTGTAACTCGGCGATGGATTCTTATTTATTGGATGAAAATCGCAAATTGCATATTTGCGGTAATAATCCTGATTGTGCTGGCTACGAAGTTGAGCAGGGCAGTTACAAACTTAAAGGCTACGAAGGTCCAACATTGGAATGTGATAAATGCGGCAGCCAAATGCAATTAAAAACCGGGCGCTTTGGTAAATATTTTGGTTGCACCAATAGCGAGTGTAAAAACACACGTAAATTGCTGAAGAGCGGTGAAGCGGCTCCGCCAAAAGTGGATCCTATTGCCATGCCGGAATTGCGTTGTGAAAAAGTGGATGACTATTACGTACTGCGTGATGGTGCCGCCGGTTTATTTTTGGCGGCCAGTCAATTTCCAAAAAACCGTGAAACGCGTGCTCCGTTAGTATCCGAATTATTGCCTTACAAAAAACAAATTGATCCCAAATATCATTTTCTGTTGTCAGCACCTGTAAAGGATCCTGAAGGCAATTTGGCGATTATCCGATTCAGTCGTAAAACCAAAGAACAATATGTGCAAACAGAAGTGAATGGCAAAGCGACTGGATGGAAAGCCTTTTATCAATCCGGCAAATGGCATGTCAGTAAATAAGGTCAGCGATTTTTCCCGTGTTAATCAGCGCTTGTTGCAGTCGCGTTTTTTACTGCAACAAGCGCGAAATCTTTCGCAAGAATTTTTATCTCCTTTACAACATGATGCCTTAATTAATTCAGTGCTGATGCATTTGCAGCTTGCATTGATTTTTTATTGGCGTGAGTTGGGTTCTTGCAGTCGCCTCAAAAACGCTTATCAAATTCAGTCGCTACAAGACTTGCAATCTGAATTGAGTAAACAGAATCTACACTCGCAAATGGTTCAAGAACTAATCGATGTACAATCCACGCCAGGTTCATGGTTGCGCCGTTTACAATTAGCAATTAATCAATTAACGCTTTCAGAATTACCACAGCCAGAAGCCAAAGCCTTTGTTACAGATGACAATCAAATACCTTTGGTGCAAATTGAAGAGGATAAATCGCTGTCGTTGGATGATCTCGAACAAATGATTCAGGAATTTATGCAGCTCACTCAAAGGCAGCGGGTTGTATTGGCTGAATTTTAATTAGGGCTATGCAATGAGGTGGCTAGGTTTTTATTGTTTACTTATCGTATCTTCATCGCTCGAAGCCAATATTTATAAATATCAGGACAGCGAAGGTCGATGGCATTTTACAGACAAATCTGCTGCATCTGAAAAAATTGAAAAAGTTGAATATAAGTCAAGTAAACCAAAAGAAGAAAAGTTCCGTTTGTTTACTCAAACAGAAACTGATCAGCAATGGTTAATGGCTGAAAATAAATTTTATGCGCCTGTGCAACTATCGGTAAAAGTGAATAACACAGTACAAGACTGGCTCGTCGAAGCGCGTAGCACGAAGAAAATTCGGAATATCGAACCCGGAAAACATAAATTCAGTTACGCTTGGTATCTGGGTGATCCGAATGCCTCTCCTTCAGCTCAGGAATATTTATTTCCAGTTGATATTTCAGCTTGCCCGAAAATTACCCAATCATTTAATGGAAGTTTCTCTCATCAAAATACACAAAATAAATTCGCTGTTGATATAGGGGCAAACGTAGGAACAGCAATTTTGGCTGCACGTGATGGTGTGGTGATAGCGGTGAAAGATGATTATGCCTTGGGTGGTCTTGATGATTTTTTTATGGATAAAGCTAATTTTGTGCAGGTGTTGCATGCGGATGGGACTTGGGCACTTTATGCGCATATCCTACTTGGCTCTGCGTCTGTGCAAGTGGGTGACACAGTGAAGACCGGGGATCGGTTGGCGAAATCAGGGTCCTCTGGATACTCATCAGGACCTCATTTACATTTTGTAATCCAGAAGAATGCGGGTTTAAAGTCTGAATCCATTCCCTTTCAGTTCAAAGCTCCCGGTGGAAAATTATTCACACCAAAATTCGCACAGAAGTTGTGTGAGATTTAATGATTCCCTGAAAACATCCGTCCCGCCTGAAGATTCCGGTTGATGCTGAACGGCCTAGTGTGGCAAAATTCGCACCCTTCGCGTATCCAGCTTGATTGAGTTTTATAAAATTTTTTAAAAATCAATAAGTTAGATATTGCTTTGCCAGTTACCCTCTAGGGTATTTGCGGACGTGGTGAAATTGGTAGACACACCAGGTTTAGGTTCTGGCGCCGCAAGGTGTGAGAGTTCGAGTCTCTCCGTCCGCACCATTTAAAGGGCAGAATTCAGCACTTAACGTGCATTTTTCATGTGGTATCACTAGTTATTTCACGAGGCGCACTATGCAGGTTTCACTTGAAACAACCTCTGGCTTGGAACGTCGTTTGACTGTTGGCGTCCCTGCAGAACAAGTAGAAAACGAAGTTGAAGATCGTATTAAGAAAGCGGCTCTTAATGTCAGCATCAAGGGTTTTCGCAAGGGCAAAGTGCCTGTTTCAGTTGTCAAACAACGCTTTGGCGCAGGCATTCGTCAGGAAGTGGTTGGTGATGTAATCAGTCGTTCATTTTATGCTGCTGTGCAGAAAGAAAATGTAAAACCGGCGGGTCAGCCTTCCATACAACCCAAGCAGTTGGTTCCCGGTAAAGATCTTGAATACATAGCAGTGTTTGAAGTTTACCCATCGGTTGCTTTGGCAGATTTAAGTCAATTTGAAATTACACGCGTTACCGCTGAAGTCACTGAGAGTGATTTGGATGCGATGATTGAAACACTTCGTAAAGCTCAAGCAAATTTTACTCAGGTTGATCGGGCTGCTGTTGATGGTGACAAAGTTAATATTAATTTTGTTGGCACCAAAGATGGCGTTGAGTTTGCGGGCGGTAAAGCGGATAACCAAAGTCTTGTGTTAGGTTCTGGATCTATGATTCCAGGATTCGAAGAAGGAATCATTGGCATGAAAGCCGGTGAAGAGAAAACGATTTCAGTCAAGTTTCCTGATGATTATCAATCGGAAGAATTAAAAGGGGCCGCAGCAGAATTCAAAATTACACTGAACAGTGTTGCTGCAGCTGAGCTTCCTGAAGTTGATCAAGCGTTTTTCGGTAAATTTGGTGTGGCAGGGGATTTGACGCAATTTCGCGCAGAAGTTAAGGTCAATATGGAGCGTGAGCTTAATAACACGCTGAAAATGAAAGTGAAAACCCAAGTGATGGATGCGTTGATTGCATCCCACCAGGTTGATGTTCCGAAGGCATTGGTTGCTAACGAAATCAATTTGCTTCGCGATCAGATGATGCAACGTTTTGGTGGTCAAAAACAAAATTTTGATGTCAGAAGTTTGTTGCCCGATACTATGTTTCAGGACGAAGCAAATCGCCGTGTGACTTTGGGTTTGGTCGTTGGTGAAATAGTGAAAGATTCAAAAATTAAACCTGATGCAAAATTGGTCAGGGCGAAGATTGAAGAAATTGCATCTACCTATGAGCAGCCTCAGGATGTTATTGATTACTACAATAGCAATCGTGAATTAATGGCGGGTGTGGAGTCTGCTGTTTTGGAAGATCAGGTTGTGGACTACATAGTTTCCAAGGCCAAAGTCAGTGATGTTGCATCAACTTACGATCAGGTCATTAAATCCAAGCCTCAGGCTTAATCGTTTAAAAAAGCCGCAGAATGTTTATTTTGCGGCTTTGTTTTATAAATTCCCTTCGCATTTTATTTGTTTCGACTGGCATATCAGCCCATCAGGGGTTAAGCTCACTCTTGTCAGTAATACACCTTAAATGTTTTAACTGCTAATAAACAATTTCTTGTTATTGCATAAGGAATTAACAACTCATGTCACAAATTTATTTTCCATCTCAGTCACCTGTAATCAATAGTGGGTTAGTTCCTATTGTTATTGAGCAAACAGCACGCGGAGAACGTTCATTTGATATTTATTCCCGCTTGCTGAAAGAGCGGGTGATTTTTATGGTAGGGCAAGTAGAAGATTACATGGCGAATCTGGTGGTTGCTCAGCTATTGTTTCTGGAAGCTGAAAACCCCGATAAAGATATACATTTGTATATAAATTCCCCTGGTGGATCAGTGACTGCAGGCATGTCGATTTATGACACCATGCAGTTTATCAAACCGGATGTCAGTACCATGTGCATTGGTCAGGCGTGTAGCATGGGAGCCTTCCTCTTGAATGCCGGAGCCAAAGGTAAACGCTTTTGTCTTCCCAACTCTCGCGTTATGATTCACCAACCTAGTGGTGGTGCCCAAGGGCAGGCCTCAGATATCCATATTCAAGCTCAGGAAATCCTGAAAATCCGGTCTCGCTTGAATGAGCTAATGGCCCAGCATTCAGGGCAGTCGGTAGAAAAAATTGCTTTGGATACCGAGCGGGATAATTTTATGTCAGCAGAACAAGCCAAAGAATATGGCTTGGTTGATGCGGTGATTGAAAAGCGTCAGACTGTAACCAAGGCTTGAAGCCAGTAATATTGGTAAACTTGTTATTTAAGGCGCCAGTTTTCACTTTTTAGCTTGAAAATTGTCAATTTAGCCCGACAATTAGTATGAATTAGTTACGGAGTGTTCCAATGAGCGATCACAGTGGTGATAGCGGAGACAAAAACGGCAAATTGTTGTACTGCTCTTTTTGTGGCAAAAGTCAGCATGAAGTGCGGAAGCTTATTGCCGGTCCGTCGGTATTTATTTGTGACGAATGTGTCGATTTGTGTAATGACATCATTCGTGAAGAAATTCAGGAAAGTCCTTCCGAGGGGGCAGGTGACAAGTTACCTAAGCCTCATGAGATTTCCGCAATCCTTGACCAGTATGTGATTGGGCAACGCAGGGCCAAAAAAGTCCTGGCTGTTGCTGTATACAATCACTACAAACGCTTGCGTCATGGTGGCAAGCAAGGCAAAGAAAAAGAAGCTGTCGAGCTTGGTAAGAGTAACATCCTGTTGGTTGGGCCAACGGGAAGTGGCAAGACATTGCTTGCTGAAACACTGGCTCGTTTGTTGGATGTCCCTTTCACCATTGCCGATGCAACCACATTGACTGAAGCTGGCTATGTGGGTGAAGACGTCGAAAATATTATCCAGAAATTGCTTCAAAAATGTGACTACGATGTTGAGAAGGCTCAACAGGGTATTGTTTATATTGATGAGATTGACAAAATCTCCCGTAAATCAGACAACCCTTCCATCACTCGCGATGTATCCGGTGAGGGTGTGCAGCAGGCCTTGTTGAAATTGATAGAAGGCACGATTGCGTCAGTTCCTCCCCAGGGCGGACGTAAGCATCCACAACAGGAATTTTTGCAGGTTGATACTTCCAATATTTTGTTCATTTGTGGTGGTGCGTTTGCTGGCCTCGATAAAGTAATTCGCGACCGATCTGAAAAAGGTGGTATAGGTTTCAGTGCTGAAGTCAAGAGTAAGGACGAGAAGCGTAATTTTGGCGAGACACTACACGATCTGGAACCAGAAGATTTGGTTCGTTATGGTTTGATACCTGAATTTGTTGGGCGTCTCCCGGTGATTGCAACATTGGATGAGTTGGATAAAGCCGCATTAATCCAAATTTTGACAGAGCCTCGAAATGCACTGACAAAACAGTATTCGCGTTTGTTTGAGATGGAAGGCGTACAAATTGATTTCCGTCCTGATGCGCTTGATGCGGTTGCAGAACGTGCTTTGGCTCGCAAAACAGGCGCTCGTGGATTAAGGTCGATAATGGAATCCGTGCTTCTGGATACAATGTACAAAATTCCATCGGAAGAACATGTTGCCAAAGTAGTGGTGGATGAATCGGTTATTAAGGGTGAATCAGAACCACTTTTGGTTTATGAAAGTATTGAGAAACCCGCCAAAGCGGTAGCAGAGGATTGATTCAATACTCTCAAAAAATGGGCGCCTTTATGGCGCCTTTTTATTTTTTTACTGATAACTTGTAATTTTGTTAAACAGCCCCCAATCTTGTTTTAGAAAATCAGTTTATGAAAAAGAGATGAATGATGGCTACGACATTACCAACCGGTTCGACTCTAATGGATATCCCCTTGCTACCACTGCGCGATTTAGTTGTTTATCCGCACATGGTAACGCCTTTGTTTGTTGGTCGGGGTAAATCGATTGAAGCGCTTGAACGTGGCATGGCAACTGATAAGCAGGTATTACTGGTTGCACAAAAAAATCCTCAACAAGATGATCCCAAAGCTTCTGATTTATACACCATCGGGACACTCGCCAGTATATTGCAGTTGCTGAAACTACCTGATGGCACGGTGAAAGTTTTAATTGAAGGTCGTGAGCGCGCGATTATTCATGACATTAAAGATCAGAGTGTATTTTTCAGTGCTGATGTTGAAATAATCCCTAGCGCTGATGTGTTTACAAGAGAAGCAGAAGCTTTATCTACAACATTGCTTCAACAGTTTGAACAATATGTGAACTTGAGTAAAAAAGTTCCTGCAGAAGTCATTGCATCATTATCCGGAATTGAAGATCCAGGGCGTTTGGCTGATACGATTACTGCGCATATGTCGTTGGATCTTTCCAAAAAACAATCTGTTCTTGAAATGGATTCTGTTCCGAGGCGTATTACTCATTTGCTTGAATTAATCGATACCGAAATTGATGTGTTTCAGGTTGAGAAAAAAATTCGTGGTCGCGTCAAAAAGCAAATGGAAAAAAGCCAGCGCGAATATTATTTAAATGAACAAATCAAAGCCATTCAAAAAGAATTGGGTGAGATGGGTGAGGACGTCAATGAAATTGACGAAATTGAAAGAAAAATAGTGTCTGCGCAAATGCCCAAGGATGCTGAACAAAAAGCGCGGGCAGAATTAGGTAAATTGAAAATGATGTCGCCCATGTCGGCGGAAGCATCGGTGTTGCGTTCTTACCTTGATTGGATGATCAAGGTGCCTTGGAGCAAGCGCAGCAAAGTGCGTCATGATCTGCAGCGTGCGGAAGAAGTATTGAATAAAGATCATTTTGGTTTGGAAGAAGTCAAAGAGCGCATTCTGGAATATCTTGCTGTGCAACAGCGAGTGAAAAAAGTAAAAGGGCCAATTCTGTGTTTGGTTGGACCACCGGGAGTTGGTAAGACATCTTTGGGTGAATCGATTGCCCGTGCAACCAAC
>CAZICR010000013.1:0-17717 GCA_964537795.1 uncultured Cellvibrionaceae bacterium
TTCATTAAATCCAACACGGTGGCAGATGCATAGCCATCGATTTGTGTACCGAAAAAAACTTTTTCCAGTGCTGCAACAAAACCCGGCAAACTTTGACCATCCACTAACATAGGTGACGGCATGGCCCATGTGGTCATTTGCAAAGGAAAAGAAATCAATAATAAAACGTATGCCACCATTGCCGGGTTAAAAGGATTAAAACCCATGCCACCGTAAAGCTGTTTGGCCAAGACAATTGCACAAAAACTACCAGCGATAATTAACCACCAGGGGCAATAAGGTGGAAGCGACACAGCCAGCAAAACCGCGGTGACTAATGCACTGCAATCTTTTAAATAAAAATTGACAGGTCGATGACGCAATTTCATTATCAACGCTTCGAAAGCAACGCAAGAAACACAAGCCAGCACCAAATTGATGAGCACACCTACACCAAAAAAATAAGTCAGTGCTACTATCCCCGGTAATGTGGCGTAAATTACCAGACGCATTAACTCGCCGGTAGACATGGCTCCCCTAGCGTGGGGTGATGTGATATTGATTAGCGCCATAAATTAATTAATCAGTTGCCATTGATTGTTAATGAATTCGAGTCTTTTTTCTTTTGCACATTCGCCGTTTTCATTTCCTGCCGGATCATCTACACATAATTCAATAGTCGATAGTTTTATTTCCTTATCACTTCGCCACACTGCAGTCATTACTCCCCAGCCATCATCAATTTTGAGGACTTCTTTCAACTGGTTATCCTTATCTATGTCGTAAATTGCAATACCGTTGGCTGAGAAACCCGAATAAATATCAGCACCATAAGCCAAAAGTTTTTTCTTGTCCGGTGAAAAAATGGGCGTTCCATTTAATTCCATGGTGCTGAAATCTTTTGCCAAATCGATAATTGCAAAAAACTGCGTTTCACCCGCATTCGAAAATTGTTTGACCAGCAACCAATTTCTATCTGACCAGAAATGAATTGGATAAGTCAGTTGATCATCCGGATGTTGCTCCATAGATAATTCTGATAACAAAATCAGCTCCTGCGTTTTGTCCTTAAATCGCAATTGCAATTTATCTTGCTTGAGACTGAATGTTTGTGGATATTCACGTGTCAGTTTTTTCACTGATAATTGCGTACATTCCAACAGATTGTCCAAATCACAAAATTCATCCTGGGCGATAAGGTTCATAGATAAAGTCAACAATGTCCCTAAAAAAAATACTTTCACACTCGACAACATTTCCACTTCTCGGTTAGATTTTTTCAAAAGACGTGAAATATTACGTCTCTGTATTTGGCACATTCAGTCCCTCCCCCTTGCCAAGGGGGAGGTTAGGTGGGGGTGAAAGAGCTCAATCAAAAACTTCACCCCCTCCCGGCCTCCCCCTTAGCAAGGGGGAGGAGCTATTCTTTCATAATTATCCTTAATTCATTTCCTTCAATTTACTTTCCAGCTTTTCAACGCTACTCCTAAACACTTCAACATTCGCATCCTTTTCCGCTTCAGCTTTTACCAAACGCTCACGCGCTTTTTGCAATCTTTCTTCTAGCGATTTACGTTGCTCTGCACGTTTTTCGTCATCACTCATATTGGCTAGTGCGGCGGCTTTTGCTTTGGCTTTTTCAATCGCCAATTCTGCGGCCGATTTTTCCGGCTCGCTGACAACCGGTGCTGCACAGGCATCAATGCCTAATTCTTTTAAAGATTCGGTTGTTTGTGCAATTTTTTGCTGCAGTTTTTCGACGCCTTGTTGCAGAGCGTCCAATGTGCTGCTGCCTTCTGCTTTTGCGGCTTCGACTTTTTCTTGCGCTTTTTGCAAACGACTTTGTAAGGATTCCAAATCGGCTTTGAGTTTATCGGTCGGAGATAAACTCATTTTTGCTTGAGCACGTGCAATAGCAGCGGCGACTGGATCATCGGCGGGTGCTGCAGCTGGTGTGCTCGGTGTTGCAACTTGCGCAGGTGCTTGTGCTAAAAATTCAGCGAGTTTGTTTTCCGCTTCGGATAATTTCAATTCAGCTTGTTTGATACGCGCCGCTTGTTTTTCCAACTGTTCTTCTGTGATAGGTTTGTTTTTCGGATCGCGTGAAACCAGAGGTTTTTGTGCGAACTCCAAAGCATTTTTCGCGGCTGCGACCAAACGTTCGAGTTTGGCTTTTTGTTCCTCGGGTGATAATTCTGGCGCAGCGACTTTGGTTGGATCAACAATTTGTGCTGGCACAGGCGCAGCCGCTTGTTTATCGGCCAATTGTTTTTTTGCTTCTTCAGCGGCTTTTTGTCGCGCTAAGCGTTTGGCTTCTTTTTCAGCTTCTTCTTTGGCTAAACGCTCTTTGCGGAATTCAAAACGCTGACGTGAACGATCGGATTTTTCTTTTTCAATCAGATGCTGACGAATACTGCCCTTGGCGGCGCGATAATATTGCACCAGCGGAATGCTGCTGGGGCAGACGTAAGAGCAAGCGCCACATTCGATACAATCAAATAAATTGTGTGACTCGAGTCGATCAAAATCTTCTGCTTGTGCGTACCAGAATAATTGTTGTGGCAACAAACTGGCCGGGCAAACTTCTGCACACAATCCGCAACGAATACAAGCTTGCGCTGGTTCAGGCAGGGGCAATTCTTTTGCGCTGGGTGCTAATAAGCAATTAGTGGTTTTAATCACAGGGACGTCGAGTGCGGGCAAAGTGAAACCCATCATAGGGCCGCCCATAATCACGCGTGATGCGCGTTTCGCATCAAAGCCTTGTTGTTGCAACACATAATCAATCGGTGTCCCTAACAACAATTCCAGATTGCGTTGTTCGGTTAACGCTTCACCAACAAGTGTTGTGATGCGTGAAATTAAGGGCTCACCAAAACGCACTGCTCGCCATGCTGTAATCGCAGTGGCAACGTTCACACAAATCACACCGATATCAGCAGAGTGATGACCACTGGGAATTTCGCGGCCAGTCAAAATATAAATTAATTGTTTGGCGCCTCCAGAAGGATATTTAGTCGGAAACGACACCACTTTGATATTGGCTGCTTCTGGATTGGTTTGTTTGGCAATTTCAACTGCCGCTTTTACTGCGGCAATCGCTTTGGGTTTGTTGTCTTCGATTCCGATTAAAATATTTTTCGGGTGATGCAAAATATGGCTGGTCAGCAACACGCCTTCAATTAATTGATCAGCGCGTTCCTGCATCAAAATATCATCGGCCGTGATGTAAGGTTCACACTCGGCGCCGTTGATAACTAATGTATCAATCACTTGTGTGGATTTTGGAGCAAGTTTTACCGCAGTTGGAAAACCTGCACCACCCAAACCCGCAACACCGGCTGCGCGAATTTTGTCGAGCAAAACCAGTCGATCCAGTTGCAAATAATTTTCACAGCTTTCGAGACTAATCCATTCTTCTTTTTGATCAGGTTCAATGACTACACACTCGGCAGTCATGCCAGAGGAGTGAGGAACCCTTTTGTCGCCAATCGCAACTACAACTCCTGATGTGGATGCGTGAGTATTCGCACTGAAAGTTCCTTCAGCGGCACCAATTAATTGGCCTTTTAAAACTCGATTACCAACTTGAACAACAGCTGTAGCAGGTGTGCCTAAGTGTTGGTTGAGTGGAATCACCAATTGTGGGGGCAGGGGCAAATGCCCAATAGGTAATTGAAGGGATTGAGTTTTGTTTTCTGCGGGATGAATGCCACCGGGCAACTCCCAAATTGGAATCAAACTGGTCATCAGGCCGCTTTACCTGTTTCATCTTGATCGGGTTTTGCAAAGGCATCGCCACGGCCGGAATCTGTTGCAATTAACGGAAGCTCTTGAGCAACCAACTGGAAGACTGGTTTTTGATTGGTTGCAGGCAAGGTCCAATGCCAGGTTTGTAAATCCGTCTCAACCGGGATCATGTCGATACAATCCACTGGGCAGGGTTCAACACACAAATCGCAACCCGTGCATTCATCGGCAATCACTGTGTGCATTTGTTTGGCTGCACCCAAAATGGCATCCATAGGGCAAGCCTGAATACATTTGGTACAACCTATACATTCATCTTCACGAATAAAGGCAACCCGTTTCACATCCAGATGCTCTCCGTGTTCGGCATCCAACGAAGGTGCTTCAACATCCAGTAAATCTGCCAAGGCGTTGATAGTGGCTTGGCCACCAGGAGGGCATTTGTTGATAGCTTCACCTGCGACAATTGCTTGGGCATAGGGTCGGCAACCAGGATGACCGCATTGACCACATTGGGTTTGCGGGAGCAGGGCATCGATTTGCTCCACCAATGGATCGCCTTCCACCTTGAATTTAACTGCCGCAAAACCCAGCACGGCGCCGAATAAAATCGACAAGCCGCCCAACGCAATCAAGGCGCTGATCAGAAGGTTTTGTGAAATAAAATCAATCATTCTCGATACTCAAAAAGAAATCGTTTATCCCCTCTCCCTTTGGGAGAGGGTAGGGTGAGGGCATCAATTTGGCTTCACTAATCCCGCAAAACCCATAAACGCCAGTGCCATCAAGCCCGCTGTAATCATGCCGATCGACGCACCTTTAAAAGGAGCCGGAACATCCGCAACCGCCAAGCGTTCACGCATAGCCGAAAACAACACCAGCACTAACGAAAAACCTAAAGCACCGCCAAATCCATAAAGTAAGGATTCCAGAAAATTGTGTGCTTTTTGGGTATTGATCAAAGCCACACCCAAAACCGCACAATTCACTGTAATTAAAGGAAGGAAGACCCCCAGTACGCGATAAAGCAGCGGGCTGGTCTTTTCCATAAACATTTTTACGAATTGCACTACGGCTGCAATCACCAGAATAAAAGAAATAGTACGCAGGAATTCCAATTTCAAGGGCATCAACAACCAGGTATCCACCAGATAGGTACAGGCTGAAGCCAGCGTCATCACAAAAGTCGTCGCCCCCGCCATACCAATGGCACTTTCCAGTTTGTTGGACACGCCCATAAATGGACACAAGCCCAAAAACTGTACCAACACGAAATTGTTGACCAGTAAAGTACTGAGCATAATCACAGCCAGTTCACTGAAACTCATAGGTGCTACCGAAGGGGACAAAAGAGGCGCGTATTATCGACAAGCGGTGACGCATTCTCAATATAAAAAACGCAAACACTTAGCCTCATTATTCATATCTTTATAAAAATGGACGTTTTCGCCTTGTTTTTGTGGGGATATTGGACGGTTTAGGGGAAAGAAATCATGTTTTGACTTGCGCAATACTGACAATCCGTTAATGTTCGAAAATTCAAACGCTGTATTTGGACAATTCAATATGTTTTTCTCCGATAAAAAAAGCACCTGCATAACAACGTCTTATATTTTGATGTTTTTTGCATTAATTCTGGGGGTGACTCAAGGCTTACTGGCGCCCTTGTTAGCGGGGATGTTGGTTTATTCCATAGTGCATATCATTTCCGATAAGTTCGGAAAAAAATATGATCGGAAATATATTCGTTTGTTTGTCGTAAGTAGCATCGGCAGCTTAATCACTGCTGCATTGATTCTGTTGATTTGGTGGGCGATTTCGTTTTTTAGTAGTGGGGCAGGAAACCCTGAGGCGATTCTTCAGCGAATGGCCGATATTATCGAGTCTACCAGAGGGCAATGCCCCGAATGGATATGTGCGAATTTACCGGATAGTACCAATGAATTGCGATCCTTAGCGTCCAGTTGGTTGAGGGAGCATGCAGTTGATGCCAGAAATGCAGGTGCTGAAGCTGGACAGATTTTTGTTCGGGTGATTATTGGCATGATTGTAGGCGCAATGATTTCCTTAAGGAAATCTAATGATCAGGACAGAAACGGATTATTGCGAATGGAACTGATAAATCGAATTAATAATTTCTACAGTTGTTTTCGAAAAATTATATTCGCCCAGGCAAAAATTTCCGCAATTAACACATTTGCAACCGGCATTTATATCTTTGTTGTATTACCCTCGTTCGGTATACATTTGCCTCTTGCAAAAACTTTGGTGTTAATGACCTTTATCCTGGGTATGATGCCGATTATTGGTAACATTATGTCCAACACCATGCTGGTGATTATTGCTCTACCCTTTGGATTGCATGTAGCTATAGGGTCTTTAGTATTTTTAGTTGTTCTTCATAAACTTGAATATTTCTTAAATGCAAAGATTATTGGCGATGAAATCCAATCCAGAGCTTGGGAATTACTTTTAGCGATGCTGGTGATGGAATCTATGTTTGGATTACCGGGTGTCGTGTTAGCGCCAGTCTTGTACAGCTATATAAAAATAGAATTAAAACAGTTTAAGTTAATTTAAGTTAGCAGTCGGTAAATTTGCTTATGTCCACAACCCTTATGCAAGATGGCAAATCGCGTTGCAGTTGGTGCGCTGCTACGCCGGAATATCTTCATTATCACGATACTGAATGGGGATATCCGGTAGTTGATGATCAGCGATTGTTCGAAAAAATCTGTTTGGAAGGTTTTCAATCGGGGTTAAGTTGGCGAACGATTTTGACTAAACGTGAAAATTTTCGTGCGGCTTTTCATCATTTTGATTTCAATAAAATTGCACGTTTCACGCAACGCGATGTAGAGCGGTTGTTAAAAGATGAAGGTATTGTTCGGCATCGCGGAAAAATTGAAGCAGTGATTAATAATGCAAAATGCGCGCAGGCATTAATCAAGACGGAGGGTTCATTAGCGGCATTTTTTTGGAAATTTGAACCCGCCAAAAAATTAACAAAGCCAGAAGTAGTATCAACATCTGCTGAATCCGTTACTCTGTCGAAAGCGCTAAAAAAACAAGGCTGGAAATTTGTTGGTCCAACCACTGTGTATGCTTTTATGCAAGCCATGGGGTTGGTTAACGATCATCATCAGGATTGCGTGATCAGATCGAAGGTTGAAAAATCGCGTAAGAGTTTTAAGAGGCCAAAATGACCATACTCCACCTCACACTCATACTCGCCGCAATTTACCCGTTCCTCCTATTCTGGGATTACCGCACGGCGCGAAATCCTGAAACGGGTGAATATAAAGCTCAGCGAATCAGTGAAAGCTTAACCTTATTTGCACCTTTGGCTTTGCTTTATTATCACGAAGCTTTTTGGCATAACCTGATATTTTATTTTATTCCGCTTTATATTTATTTTTTATTGTTGGCTTTTGTGATGCAGAAAAAATTCAAGCTGGCTTCTGCTTTTGATATGTTGCTGGCTATGAGTGGCGGAAGTTTTATGCTCAGTATGATTGGCTATTACATTTTTTTTCATCAGGGAGCTCTTGCGCCTGAGCCAGAGTTTGTAGAAACCAAAGAACACACCCAAACAAGTTTTTGGATTTGGTGGCCACTAGCGGCGGCAATATTGGCAGCTGGCAGTATTGTGATTCTATTAAAAATAATCAGTGAAAAAATGCATGCGGTGTTATTGTTTTCGCTGGCTTTTGTGTTGTTGGTTTTACCTTTCTTCTCACATCATCCCTATTGGGCAATGTTGATATCGACAGGATTATTTTTCTATACCGCTTTTGCTGCTGCAAAACAGAGCGGCTCATCCGGGTCAGGTGCATATGCAGCATTGTTCTTTTTTTATATATTGGCGCAATTTTTTGCACTGATGGTTTATGCATTTTTATTTTAGGGCGCAGAGAGTTGTTATTTCCTTTTCGCATCATTCTTTGAATAACTATTAGGAAAAAAGTTATAGATAGAAGATCGAACACTGAATCATTCTAAAAATACAAATCCATGCGCCATTTAATCGTAATCCAGCGCAATTAATTGTTGAAATCATTCTCTCCTGCGTCTAACGTGTCTTGTCATTCAGCGAATAGCTGATAATCAGGTGCACAGCTTTTCGGAAGCTTTTTGTGCCATGTGTATCGATAACTTCATTCACTCCCTGGCGATCAAAAAATAATAATGTTCGGGTTTGATTTTTATCAAGAAGATAAGTTCATCAGTAATAAAATACTGCGCATAATGCTGGCCTCAGACTGTCCGGGGAGTTGTAATGACTAAAGTCTATCTTGATGAAAAAAAAATAAAGACTTTAAGGCATCTGCGTTTAATGAGTCAGGAAGAACTAGCGGACGATTTACGTAAAAAACTTTTTCAAGTCTCGATTGCATCTATCAAGCGTGCAGAAACAGGAAAACCCATTTTATGCAGGATAGCGGGAGAATTGGCGAGATATTATGGCGTTGATATTTTCCATTTGCTTAAATCCATTGATAATACCGAAGGAATAACACAGGAATCTGCGAATAACAAATTGATGATTTCTCCGGAGCTGGAGCGAGCCAGCCAGTCTGCAATTATTTCAGCGTCGCATCTTTCTTCATTGAGTGAGTCAGTTTCCCAGCATATTAGTGTGGGTGTATTACATTCCCAGACAGGTATTTTGCGAGAGCTGGAAAAAGGTGTTATGCAAGCGACACTGCTGGCGATTGATGAAATTAATCGCGCTGGTGGTTTGATGGGAAAACAAATTCGCGCTGTGTTGGCTGACGGACAGTCGACAGAAGCCGGCTTCTTGCATCAAGCAGCCAATCTGATTATTCAAAGCGATGTCGCCGTGATATTTGGTTGTTCAACCTCATCGTCGCGCAAACGTATTAAACCTTTGATTGAAGATCAGGAGCACTTGCTGTTTTATCCTTTTCAATATGAAGGTATAGAGTCTTCCTCCGATATTATTTATGTAGGCCCGACAGTCAACCAGCAAGCCTTGCCAGCGGTTGATTGGTTACAAGTGTTGAAATGTGAACGCATAATGTTGGTGGGATCTGATTATGTTTATCCATTCGTCACCAATGAAATTGTAAAACAAAAAATTGTTGAAAATGGTGGTGAAGTTATTGGTGAACACTACGAAGCACTGGGTGCAATTGATTTTTCCAAAGTCATTGCCGATATCATCGATAAAAAGCCGGATGCCATCATATTAACCATTGTCGGGCTTGATGGAAATTTTGCATTTTTGCAGCAATGTCACCGTGCAAAAATTGATACGGTCATTATCTCCCTTGTGTTATCGGAAGATGATCTCGATGCCATTCCTTTGGAGCTCACTCAAGGAATTTATTCGGTATTTAATTATTTTCAAAACATCGACAATGAAAAAAATCATCAATTTGTTAAGGCCTATCGCCAGCGTTATGGGCAGTATTCCCGTATTGGCGGCTACATGGAATCGGCTTATGTGGGGGTTTATCTTTGGGCGGGTGCAGTAGAAAAAGCGCAAAGTCTTGATCGGGCTTTGGTGAAGCAGGCGATTAAATCCTATCGACATACAGGGCCAGGCGGCGATGCTATTGTGGATCTGCATAATAATCATGTGTGGCGGCAAGTGCGTGTCGCGCAGGTTGGTGTTGATCGTGAGTACCATGTGGTCTGGACATCGCCAAAACCTGTGCGCCCACAACCTTATCCAGAATGGCGAAGCCCGCACGAATGGCATGAATTTTTGCGACGATTGCGTTCGCGATGGAGCGGAAACTGGGAATCCATGCACCAAAAAATGACAAGCGACTCAGATTTATAAAATTGTCTAAAACTGATACCAAACTGATCCCGACAAAAATAACTTATTCATCGATACTCAAGCCCATATATCCGTATCGCATTTGATGTTGGAGTTGAGTGAATGAGTTTACATAAGAGTCTTGATGCCAATTTATTTAGTTATGCCCCCAATGAAAAACCATCAGAAGGTCTCATCCCTGACTGGAGTGTAGCTTTTCCCAATCCTGCCGATTTTAATTTCGATTTCCATCAGCTCTTGAGCAATGCCAATAACACGGGTATTGCCAAAACCCGAAATCCCCATTTGCGTATCGCCATAGTTGGTGCAGGTGCTGCCGGTTTAACGGCTGCCCGGGAATTGTTTCGTTGCGGCTACCAAAATATCGACTTGTTTGAAGCATCGAATCGCCTCACAGGTCGGCTTTATTCGCGCCCGGTTAAAGGCCAGCACACCACATTTGAAATGGGTGCCATGCGCATTCCCTTTTTTGATACGGGCACAGAATTGGCGTCGGTGATGGCATATTACGTCAACAATTTTGAATTAACCCATCAACCTTTTCCCGATCCGGGTGGCGATGTTGCCGATACCGGCATCTACATCAATGATGGTTTGGGACCTGATCCACTACTCTCTGATGGTCGGCCTGAATTATTAATTTGGAAAGCCGGTGCAACAGAACCACCGACAGACATTTTGAAAATTGTAAATAAAAAATGGAGTGATTTTGCGTCTTTGGTTCTTTCAAAAGTGAAACCTGTTTACGGCACCAAAGATTGGGGAAAATTCTGGCAACAAATGGTGACCTATTATTGGCAAATGAATTTTCGCGAATTGGTTTTTTTAGACAGCATCAGTCACTACGATGAAACCAAGCCAGGCTATTTTGGTGGCTTGGGTATGAATGCCAAAGAAGCGGAAATTTTTTACACCATTGGTGCAGGTGATGGTAGCTGGGGTGCGTTTTACGATATTTCCTGTTTGTATCCCATTCGCACTTTGTTATTTGGTTTTGCAACCAAGCATAAATTAATCCAGGGACGTTTTGATAAAGAAGGAAGATACGTGGGCGGTGTCCATCACGCCCACTCCTTCAGGGACAGCAATGGAAAGGAAATTGCCGCACCAACTTATTTGGGTGTGCAATCAGTTGCAGAATGTTTATTTTTCTTGCCAGCTGAACATCATGGCTGCGA
The DNA here is from genome assembly GCA_964537795.1 of uncultured Cellvibrionaceae bacterium. GTDB lineage: Bacteria > Pseudomonadota > Gammaproteobacteria > Pseudomonadales > Cellvibrionaceae > Cellvibrio. The sequence continues at coordinate 10,720 of CAZICR010000013.1, forward strand.
AAAACCTATTTCACTTTACGATGCGTTAAAAGAAAAACATCAGCGTGGCTTACATCTATTTACATCCAGCCCTGTCAGTAAAGTGGAAAAACTTTCCGATGATAGTATCAAGGTAACCTCATCAACTCACGAAGGAATTTACGATGCCGTTATTTTAACGGCACCTACTTGGGCGATGGAATTATCGACCACTTTTTCCGGATTTCCGCAAACACAATTACCTTTTACTGTCATTAACTCGATAAAAAGTTCGCACTGGATCACCAGTTGTAAAGTCTTTATCGCCCTTAAACAACGTTACTGGGAAGATACGCCGGGGAAAGGAAAAAAAGTTATTCCCCAGTTGATCAGCACGGACACGCCGCTTCAAGGAATTTATGGGTACGCACTGGACACAGCCGCAATAAAAGATGCTGGCGTAGTGCTGCTCAGTTACACCTGGGAAGATGATGCCAATAAATTATTGGCTGATCAAAATGACAAGGAATTGGTTCGTTATTGTCTCAAGGAATTGGACACACTGCTCGCGCGTTGCGGTTATCCCGCCATGTCGGATTATGTTGATCATGAACAAACTGCGGTTATTCATTGGTCACATCAACCGACTGCGCGCGGCTGTGCAAAATTGTATCGCCAACGAACCTGGGATGAGAATCACGCATTACTCACCTACAATCAGGTTCACAGTCGTCAATCCAATTTATATTTTGCAGGCGAAGCTTTTTCTCTCGAAGGCGGATGGACAGAACCTGCATTACGTTTAGGAATAGATGCAGCCCTGCATCTATTGCACAAGGACGGCGCCGAATTTCTTCACGGCTTCAATTTCGAACGAGACTATCCAAAATACCCCGACTGGGAACCTCCGCAAAAATAATTTCCCGCATATAAACCCTTATGAAAAGTGATCAATAAAAATCACTTTTCATAAGGGTAATTTAACATTCGGATTTCAATAATATTTATAAACGGAGATCCACAATGAGATTCAACATTGCGTTTATTTGTATGGTAATGGTTGTGGTTTTTATTATTGTTGAGGTGTTTTTTGGGTGATTTTTTTGTTAGATGAAAACACAATAGTTAATAGGAGAGAAATATATGAGTAAGTGGATAGTAGTCAGCGGTCACGGTGTTTGGGTTCCAGGAGAGACATTTGTTGTTCCAGAAGGGATGACGATTAAATTTTTTTGTAGCCATGGCATATACCAGTTAGTTGATAAAAATAATATTGACCAGAAAGCCAGGGATAAAATTCAGCCAAGTGAGAGTGATATAAAAGAAACACTTACTTCAGGTAAGATTTGTCATGAATATATGCTGAGCTATCCAAAGGGTGTGAATCCAGTAGGTAAGGCTGGAAAGAAGGCGGGGAATTTATACAAAATCCAAAAAGGGGAAGATGTACTGCTGAGTTCTCTACTTAAAAATCGCAAAATTGATCAGTGTGATATCGTATATTTCTATGCATGTAGATCGGCTCCCCGGCGTGATTATTTGGGCGATATCTCAAAGAAGGGGGTGAAAAAAATGAAGCAAGAATTTGCACGCAGTGCAGCGGAGAAGGATTTGGAACTGTTTATGGAAGATAGAGTTAAATGGGAGCTGGCTCATCTCGATTCATAAAAAAACTGGGATTAGTATCGAATTTCTTCACGGTTTCAATTTCGAACGAGACTATTCAAAATACCCCGACTGGGAGTCTGCATAAAAACCCTTTTGAAAAGTGACCAATAAAAATCACTTTTCAAAAGGGTAATGTAGCATCCGAATTTCAATAAAAGCTATAGATAGAGATTAATCGATAGGATTCAACATTCTATTCATTTGTATTGTAATGATTTTGATTTTTCTATAAAAACCAAAATCCTTTAGGGGATATGCAGCGCACTATTGAATACTTGAAATAATCCATAGTGGAGATATATAGTCGGTACTGGGTATTAAACTGTTATAAATAGGAACATCATGAAAAAATTTATTTGTGCAGGTTTTGTATATTTCAGCTCAGCAATCGTACTGGCTGGGCCAACAATAGATGCCAAAGTAGTCTATGTTGGGACAAATAGTAATAATGTGGTTTTTTTTGGCTTGGATAAAGTTATTGAAGAGCCTGGGTGTCCGAGTGAACAAGTTGTTATTCCGCCTGACAGTCAAATAAGAGAAAAAATATTTTCACTGGCGCTAGCTGCTAAATCTTCAGGCGCTACAGTACAAGTAAAAACAAAAGGTTGTTATATTGGTAAACCAAGCATTCTATCTGATGCTAGCGATTGGGGTTGGTTGTATATAAAGTAGAGATGTAATCAAACTTTAATTTTTGCATGGGTGTTTTTAAGCGAAAGCGTTTAGTTGGATCCTATAACCAATGAAACTGGGGTTGGATAAAAATTAAAAATATATTGATTGCATTTAAATATATTTTGGCGGTGATAACTGTCCTTACAGTTTTGCTGACAGCAATATTTTGGTTAGATTTTTTTGGTGCTAGTAGTGCCTTTTGGGCTAATCATGTGATTGCTGGGGTACATCTAACAGGTTTGATTATCGCTATATTTGGATCATTGATTTGTGTTACGCCAGCTTATAGGAATATTGGTAAATGGTATTGGGGAATGTTTACTGTAACTTTTTTGATAAGTCTATTTGTTCCTGTAGTGTTTGATTAACTACAAGTACAACAAAATTATAAAATAGTACGGAAGAGTTTAATTTTTCTCATATTGATTAATCGAAAATACCTCCGTCCCTCGTCCCGGTGAAATATCTTGAGTAAAAATCTAGTTTCAATAGAAAGAAAGTACATCGACCAGAATAGTATTCAGGGATTGATTCTCGATGAGTCGGATGAACTGTTGTTAGTATATTGAACATTTTTCAGTATTATTGAATTTTCATAAAAAAATTAGGAACAAAGCATGCCGCAAATTCTCGTTTTAATAGGATTAATAATAGCTTTTATTGGTCTGATTCTATGGATAATCGAAGCATTTAAAGAAAGTATATTCTGGGGGTTAAGTGGTTTGGTTTTCAGTCCAGTATTATTTTTATTTCTAATTTTTCACTGGGATAAAGCTCACAAACCATTTTTCATTAATATTGGTGGTGTTGCGATTGCACTGTTGGGTGTTTATATCGGTGGTGGTTCGGTGGCATTTTAATTAAAAACCCCATAAATAAAATAATTGACCCAGCAATGTCACAAGAAGAATGTAAATATCCATTAGTCCAAGGAGAGTTTTATGTCAGGCGATGATTATATTGGAAACAAAATGCGGGATAACACCGTAAAGATGAGTCGCGATGTACGAATCTGAATCTGAAGTTAAAGGAATTGGAAGATGATTTTATGTAGACCAAACCCGAATTGTTAAAGACACGGGGATATCATTTATAAGATAAAATCACGCGTGATGATTATTTTTTCAAATTTGCAAAATCCCTATGCGTTTCATGTGGGAGATGCTAGTAAGCTCATGCACTGCAAGAATCAGCTAGGGGATTGAGAATGTAATCGTTTTTACTCTAATTTACCCGTTAAGTTAAATAGTGTTTACAGGAAATGTCATGCTTGACGCTTTGGCGCAGGGCGGGCAGTATAGATAAGAAGATTGCGGCGATTAAAAAAATAAAGTCGCAATTGGGATGTGTGTTTTGGTAGTTCATGCTCCAAGTTCCCTAAATAAATTATTTCCACAAGTGCTGCGTTCTAATGGATTTGGTTCAGCAGTAAGGCTCTGTTGGCGTTTTGGCATTTTCGGTCTTTATAGATACCTGCGATTTGCGGGCATTTTGCTGCGCAAAAATAATCTGAATAACAACATACAGCTACGACAAGGTAATCAACATGAAAACCAAATATTTCTCTCTATATGCGGGCCGATGCGCCGCGTTTATCACACTGGGTTTATTGGCAGGCGCATTGCAGGCGCAGACATTGGGTTCCAACCTGGCAGTTACCGGCCCCAGTGCCGGTGCCGATGGTTCGGGTTTTGACAACACCAAACTGGTACGCGATGGCAACACAGCGAGTGTGTCAGTGGCAAAAGGCACCAGCAATCAGCGAGTGTCAGTAAAATGGGGCAGTGCTGTTACATTTAATACTGTGATCCTGCGTGAAAGTGGCAGCAAGATTACCAGCTGGCAGTTGGTTGATAACGATAGCGGCACTGTCTATGCGAGTGGCACCGGAATCGGTGCGGAAAAAGTGATTAATCTAGGCTCACGCTCATCCAAGAAAATCAATTTGATTGTGAATGCCACCAGTGCGCCAGGCATTGCCGAGTTTGAAGTGTATAACGCAACCGGCTCAGTGACTTCATCAAGCGTGTCCTCGTCAAGCAGATCATCGTCTCTGTCTTCATCAAGCAGATCGTCGTCTTTGTCTTCATCAAGATCATCGTCTCTGTCTTCATCAAGCCGATCGTCGTCTTTGTCTTCGTCAAGCAGGTCATCGTCTTTGTCCTCGTCAAGTAGATCGTCGTCTTTGTCTTCATCAAGCAGGTCTTCGTCTTTGTCCTCGTCAAGCAGCTCATCGTCTCTGTCTTCATCAAGCAGATCGTCGTCAAGCAGTTCTTCCGTTGCTTCCAGCAGTACACCGGCGGATAACGGCAGCATCAGTGCGGCCTGTATCCAACTGGCGACCAACCCATCAATTAACTGGCGCGATACTGCGTTGAAAACCGACCAGGAAATTGTGAGTTGCTTGTCCAAAACTTTGGGTCAGCCTGTGGGTTACGGTGAAAAAGCCTTGGGTGGTTTTGATCCCAATGGTAATAGCAAGCTCACCATCATCACCAAAAATTCCACCAAATCTGTGGAGCAACAAATTCTGGACGCGATTACCGGTGAAGCACATAACTGGATTGTGTTCGACAAAATTGAATTTGCGCAACCAAGTGAAATCGGTATGTACCGTTTGGGTTGCAGTAACGCCACAGTTCAATCCCTGTTGGGTGCAACCGAAGCTGAATGTGTGAACTACCAACAATGGTGTGCCAAGAATGGCGTGAGCAGTGCAAACTGTGTAACCCAGTTCTTTAACACCGCGATGAACAAATCCAACAACCCGATCCGCAACCCGGTGATTGGTTCCAACAAAACCATCGACGGCCGTGGCAGCGAAGCTTACTTCCTGTTCAGCGGTTTTGCGATTGGTAAGGACTCTACTGGTTCTCCTACCCAAACAGCGACCAGCGTTATCCTGACCCACTTGAACTTCAAGGGAGCGGGCCATACCGAAGACCATTATGTTGACCCGGATATGATTCGCTCCACCGGTGCATCACATGATATCTGGATCCACAAGAACACCTTCGATACCACCGGTGACTCGGCGTTTGATGTGAAAGTGGGTGCATATGGCATCACCATATCGTTCAACCGTGTGATGGATGTGAAGCGTGCGACCCTGCACAGCTCCAGCGATAGCCACACTATTGATTCGCAAATCCGTACCACTATGCACCACAACCTGTTTGTTACCCGCGATGCAAGTTATGACTTGTTGGGCAACACCTTGCGTCGTGTACCATTAATCCGTCGCGGTAGCTCGCACATGTTGAATAACGCCTTCATCAACTATCGCAAAGACCTGTTGAGTATTCGTGTAGGCGCCAGCGTATTGCAGGAAGACAACATGTTCGTCGTGAACAAAATCCATCAGGAAAAATCATCATTGGCGGCGTCACTCACTGAATTGCAGGGCAATCTGATCAAAGATGTAACTGGCGGTAACTATCGTGGTGACCGTAACTACCTCTGGTTTGGTGATGCAGCCTGCAACCTGGATGAATCCACTAAAACCGGCTTCAGCATTAGCTCTGGCACCGTTGCAAACCTGGCGGGAAATTATTCATCAGCGTCACAAACCACTCTTAATAACTGGCGCTTCGCCGCTGGTCAGGATCTGGTGAACTACCTGAGCGCCACCACTGGCAAGTATGGCCAAATGCCATTCAACTCACCATTAGCCGGTGACCGTTACTACGTACTGGGATTGGGTAAGGTATCCTGCCAGTTGTAATTTTATCCTGAAGTCTAAAGCCCCCTGAGGTATTCCGCAGGGGGCTTTTTTATTGAACCCCCAAAAGCTGCGTGTAAAAATCAAAAGAGAGATCAAGGTTAGAATTCAAGGCTGACTAAAGGAAAAATAAAATTTATGAATTTGAATAAGTCTTATCAAATAATTATCGGCGAAGGTTGGTTTGATGCACCCTATATTCGCACACTGTTGGATACTGAATCGCCTGAGCGAAAAAAAGATATTGAAGGTCCTGAATCCGATGCGCTCCTTGAATTTGTCTGTTGGTCATTTATTGAAGAGCCCTTGCATATTGCACTCGTGAATAGCGAATCCAAACCTTTGGCCCTCGCATGGGTAACCGCTACGACACGTGGACTGAATCTCACTTATTTAGCTGCCGAATCAGTCGCAGGAAATGGCTTGGCGACCCGTGCCCTTGCTCACGCAATATTGGCTTACAGCGAATGCAGAAATATTTCAAATCCAAACCTCACTGTGCATGCGCAATATGAACAGGAAAATTACGCAAGTTCCCGCGTAGCAGAAAAATTAGGATTGGAATTTAATTCGGAATTGGCGTTCAGGGTTGATAAACCCTGGCGGCAATTTGTTGGGCGTGAGGCAGCGTGGAGTGACGTGCTTTTAAGAGCGAGAATACTCAGCCTGTAACAATAAAAAGGCCGAATCATTTCTGATTCGGCCTTTTCAATTTCACATTGATTGTTTACAGGTTGTAAGTTGTCGATGCAGTATTGCCGCCGCGCATGGGCTATGGCGTTTTACCATCAAGTACCTGCGTGAAAAAAAACGGTGATGAACGTTAAAATTCGGTTTAAAAGAGCAATCCTTATGAGTTCCATACGGAGATGCTGCTAAGCTCTGCAAATGAAACTATTTTCACTTTCTATTGCAACTGTACCCGGCCTGATCGTCTGGATATCAGGTTGGATTGTTTTATGGTGTTTGGATAAAT